>JBJYXQ010000246.1:0-7256 GCA_046260035.1 Anaerolineae bacterium | reverse complement strand
CTCTTCGCGTAGTGTGTCTGCCCATGCGCCCGTCGCGTTGATGACGACTTTGGCATGCACTTCTGCGCGTCGGTTTTGGACAATGTCGTGCAGTACTGCGCCCGCAATAAGATTTTCTTCGCATAGTAATGACTCCGCGCACACATAGTTGATTGCAAAACCGCCATTGGAAACGGATTCGAGAATGACGCGTAGCACCAGGCGGGCGTCATCGGTCTGTGCATCGCCGTAGCGGAAACCGCCCTCCAGTCCATCCGCGACGATATGGGGAGCCAACAATTGGAAATCCTCCGGGCTGTAGTGGGTGTGACTCCATTGCAGGGCCAGCAGATCGTATACGGTGAGACCGGCGCGATACGTGAGCGTGCCAGGGAAATCGCCTTTGTACGTGGCCAGGAGGAAGCCCAGCGGATCAATCAGCCCTGGCCCTTCGGCGATCAAGCGTTTGCGTTCCTGAACTGAGGCGCGCGTGAGAAAGACCTTGCCCTCCTTGAGATAGCGCAATCCACCGTGGACGAGTTTCGACGAGCGGCTGGACGTGCCCCAGGCGAAGTCCTTTTGCTCGACGAGTAGCGCCTTTAGCCCTGCGCGCGTTGCCTCGCGCAGAATCCCTGCGCCTGTAATTCCGCCACCGATGATGAGCACATCCCATGGCTGATCCAGGTTTTCCCAAATCTTATCCCGCCAATTCTTTGTCCACATTGCAACCCTCCTCTTTTGTCAGCAGATTTAGCAGATGAAGTAGATTTTCTATGAACCAAAAGAAATCTGCTCAATCTGCCGACTAAACTCACAGCATTTTGCCTGGATTCATCATGCCGTCCGGATCGAAACTCTTGAACAGAGCGCGCAGCGCTGTCATGCCCGCCTCACCTTTTTCGGCAGCCAGATACGGTTTGTGATCCACGCCAACGCCGTGTTGGTGGCTGATGGTGGCTCCTTGCGCGACGATGGCTTTACTCGCGGCTGTCTTGAGCGCCTGCCAGCGGTCCAGCGTCTCCTCGGGTGTGTTTGCACGGCGGAAGAGGTATTGGGTGTAGACGTTGCTGCCGTAGGGGTAGGTGTGCGAGAGATGTGTGAAGACGTGTGGCTTAGCCACCCCGACAAATTCGTCTCTGTCGAGCAGCGCTGTGCGCAATGTGCTCTCGATGGCATCGATGAGCGCCGGAACGTGCGCCCAATCGGTCGCTGTCTCCAGCGTGTCGATGGCGTAGCCTGCGTCCCACAGCGAATCGCGCAGGTAGGGCGACTTGAAGCGGTTCTTGTGCCACGTCTTGCCGAAGGTCTGCCCTACGTAGAGACCACCGTGATCGGCAGCGATACTTCGCGCGGCCTGATACGCGGCTTTTGTGATGTGTTCGTGCCCAGCGACGCCTATAATGAGCATACACTTCTCCTCGCCGGCCCCGCGTATGGCGAGATAGCGTTCCAAACCGCCGATGAGGAAAGTGTGCCCGGCCATAACCAGTGTCGTTGCGGTTTCGACGGCGGTGCTGAGGCGCAGCATTGCCAGGGGCAGCTTGGCCTGCATGATCTCGCGGACGGCATTCAATCCTGTCTCGAAGGTGGGGAAGAAAAGTGCGTGGAATTCCTCGCGTTCGGGCAATGGGCTGACACGCACGGTGGCTTCGGTGATGAGGCCCAGCCGCCCCTCCGAGCCGAGGACGCACGCACGCAAATCCGGTCCGGCGGCAGAGGCGGGAATGTTCGCGGGGATATCCCACGTCCCTAACGGCGTCTCGATGCGCCCGCCCGCGAAAAGCTTCTCGATCCGCCCGTAGCCGAGGGATTGTTGCCCGCTGGAGCGCGCGGCAATCCAACCACCAAGCGTCGAATACTCGAAAGATTGCGGGTAGTGTCCCAGAGTGCAGCCGTGCGCGCGCAGGTGCGCCTCGAGATCCGGCCCGGCGATGCCAGCCTCGAACGTTGCCAACTGGCTAACCGGGTTGAAGGCGCGCAGGCGGCACATGCGTCCCATATCCACGGTGAGGACGGGCGCATCGCCGGGCAGCGGGTTGATCTGTCCCACGACACTCGTGCCGCCCCCGTAGGGGATAAGACGCGCGCCTACGTTCTGGACGTAGTGGATGAGTTCGCGCACCTCTTCACTGGTTGTGGGATAGGCCACGCCGTCGGGGAAAATGCCGATGGTCCCGCTCTTCAACGCAATCCAGTCGGGCAAGCTGTGCCCGCGTGCGTGGCGCAGGCGCGCGTCGGCATCGGTGTGGACGAGCGGGTGCGCCGGCAACCGCGATGATGGAACTTGTGCCAGAACCTCCGTCAGCGTTGCGTCGGGCGTGGCAACGCCTGGGCCGACGGCTTTTTCCAGAAACGCAAGCGCCGCTTCAGGTAGCGGATAGCTGAATGTATCGTCTCCCCAACCGTTCCATCGTCGCATAGCCTTCTCCTTAGTCAGCAGATTTAGCAGATTTTTCCTGCCAATCTGCTAAATTCGCTTAATCTGCTGACAAATTTTCTTCGCGTCCCGCCATTTGCCACAAAGTGAGACTCTCGGCCATAGCCTCACGGGTGATGACTTCAGCAGCGTCCGCATCGCGTTGCTGGATGGCTTCCAGAAGCCGGGCGTAGAAGCGGTGTGACGCGGCGCGTGCTTGCGGCTGCGCAAAGTAAACCTGCGCCATAGGCGCATATAGTTCGGCGAAGCCATTCAAGATCAACGTGTAGATTGGATTGCACGACGCCACGGTGAGCTGGTGGTGTAAGTGCCAATCGAAGCTTGCGTAGGCTGCTGGGGTATCGGCAAGGTCGGGAGGAGCGCTCAGATAATCGATGAGCCCGTTGTTTCCATCGCATGCCGCGGCGGCGCGCGCGTAAGCCGGTGCCAGGGCCAGACGCACTTCCAGCAACCGCGGTATGAAGTCGAAAGGAACGTGGTCCTCGAATCCTTGGTTCCCGTGGCGCGCCAGCGAACTTAGCACGTTGAGGCCACCCTCAGTCCAAATGTCGCGTACCAGCGTCGATTTGCCTTGCTGGATGTCGATCCAGCCGTCGCGTTCCATGCGTTGCAGTGCCTCACGCAGGGTAGGGCGCGTCACGCCGAGTTGTTCGGCCAGATCCCGTTCGCCGGGAAGCGCGCTGCCGGGCGGGTATGTGCCGTCCAGGATGGCGTTGATGAGAGTTTGTTCGGCGTACATCGCCGGACGCTGTGGCGCGGACCATGTGTTGTTGGTCATAATCGGTTCCTTTATCCTTCTGGTAAGTGGTCTGACCAGTTAATGTAACTATAGCATAGATACACGGGCTGTCAATAAGATGGTTTGGCGAATGGGGGAGCTTAGCTCAGTCCGTAGACCGGAATCGCCGCGCCGTGGATGGCGCGCGCGGCATCGGAGGCCAGAAATAGGATTACTTGAGCGATATCGTTGGGAGAGACCCAGTGCGCGTGATCAGCATTGGGCATAGCAGCGCGGTTCTCAGGCGTGTCAATAATGCCAGGTAGCACGCAGTTGACGTTGACGCCCTTGTGCTTGAGTTCGGCGGCGAGGCTCTCGGTGAGGCGGATGACGGCGCTTTTGGCGGCGCTGTAGGCGGCGGCATTTTTCCTCCCGCTTAATCCGGCGCGTGAAGCTGTGTGAATAATGGCGCCGTGACCTTGGGCAAGCATCACAGGGATAACCGCCTGGCTGACGAGGAATGCAGTGCGCGCGTTCAGGTTCAGCATAAAGTCCCACGTTTCGACAGGTGTGGTATGGACCGACTCGCCGGCCTTGTACCCGCCGACGGTGTTCGTGAGGATGTCGATGTGCCCGAAGGCGCGTATCGCTGCATGGACGGCGGGTTGGATGCTTTCGAGAACCGTTAAATCGGCAGGAGCAATCAAAGTGCTAGGCAAGGTTGTCAGGTCGGGCAAAGTTTGTCGGATGCGGGCTTCGTTGCGGGCGACTAACACAACAGTGGCGTTGGCTGCGGCGAAGGCGCGCGCGACAGCCTGTCCCAGATTGCCGGTCGCACCGGTGACCATAACAACGAGATCTGCGAAGTCAAACATAGGGATATCTTCAACTACCCTTGCGAAGGTTAGGGCGAACTTGTTTGCTTATCTTCACAAGGGTAGTTGAAACTCAAAAATAGTCAACTACACGAGTGCTTTGCGGAAGGCGGTATCCTCTTTGACTGGCGAGAAGCCTAGGCTCTTGTATAGCTGTAACGCGCCGTTCGGGTTCTGTGTGTCCACACCGAGCGATGCTTCGGTCATCCCCTGTGCTTTGAGGACGGCGAAGCTGCGGGCGATTAACGCGCGCGCCAGGCCACGTCGTCGCCAGGGACGGCGCACACAGACGGTTTCCGTGTAGCCGCGTTTGCGGTTGTAGGCCGCGTTTTCTTTCTCGTCGATGAAGTTCAGCACCATGCCGGCGACTTCATCGCCATCCCAAGCGACTTGCCAGATCTCCGGCGTGAAGATGTGGCTCTCCTGCCAGTTCTCGAAATTCGTGTCAGCCCACTCGTCATCCGAGTAGCCCCAGTGATCGCGGAAGGCTTCTTGGGCCGCATACCAGATGGGCCAGTAATCCTCCGGACGCACCGGACGTACTTCCAATCCCTCCGGAAGCGGCGCATCCGGGATATTTTCCAGGTCAGGCCGTACCATAAGATAGCCGTAACGTACGGGCGTATAGCCTTCGTCCATCAACAGGGCGCGCCAGTGCGTCTCGGTCTTGTTAGCCCAACATTCGAAGTGTTGCCCTTGGCCGGTTGGGTGCGTCGCCGCGATCTCGCGCAGGCGTTGTTCGTTGTGGCGCAGCATCGCAAGGCGGATGCCCTGACCGCGCCATGCCGGCAGGAGAGCGGCGAAGTGCCCGTATGAGCACGTGCCATCGGATAGCCCGTACCAGTAGACACGACTGTAGCCGATGACCTCGTCGTTCATTTCGGCGAAAAGCATGTCCTGATACGGGTCGCAGTTAACCAGATGTTCATAGTCGCGGGCGATGTCCTCTACGGACGTGGTGCGCTCAATCTGATCGACCTCTTTGCTGCCCTCGGTGACGGCGACCATCGCCGGATAATCCTCCGGGCCACGGAAGCCACGAAAGACCAAGCCGTCTATGATGGGTGCATCGTGAACGGCAATTGTGTCTGTCATTTCCAGATAAGTGTTCATCGTCAATACTCCATTGATTCTAGCAAATTGCTAGCTAAAGTGTAGCACGGACGCCCAGCCCAAGAGCAGGCCAGAGGCCCGCGCTACTTTTAAAGCTCCAAAGTTTGTGTGCTCAGATCGACGCCGGATCGCAGCTCCTTCTCGAAGTTGGCGAACTCGCGTACCGAATGCATCCCCGCTTTCTCATACAGACGCAGTGCGCCGGTCAGGCTGCTTGCGTCGACGCCCAAGCCAACGCGCGCTTTCCCGCGCCGGTAGAACTCGCCGAAGGTGTGGTGCAGCAGGGCCAGTGCCAGGCCGCGTCGCCGCCAGGGACGCAGCACACCGAGTGTGTTGACCCAGCCCATATCCGGGTCCTCGGTGATCTTGGGCGAACAGAGCGACATCCCAGCGATCTGATCGCCGTCCATCGCGACGAACCACAGGGATGGATCGTAATCCGGGTCGGTGTCGATCCAGTGCGTCCACTGCTTGAAGGCCTCCTCGAAGGGGCGCTCGACGTAGCCCCAGTGATCTTTGAATGCCTCGCGATCCGCCTCGAACAGTGTGCGCTCTTCCTGCCCGCGGATGAAGGGCCGGATCGTGATCCCCTCGGGAACAACGGGTTCCGGCGGCGGGCTATCCAGCTCGATGGCCATGCGGAAGAAGTAGCGCACGAGCTGGTAGCCCTGTTCGCGCAGAAGCTTTTGCGCGATCTCATCGTGCGCGAGCGTCTCCTGGAGCAGCACCACACGCGTGCCGGCAGGTGCTTTGGGGATGGACGCTCTGGCGCGCACTTCGAGCCATTGCGCGAGGTGCGCGCCGATACCGTTGTGCCGGTAATCGGGGTGGACGCGCGCCCAACCAAAGATGCGGACGTGGGGATCGGTATCCCACAGGTCCACGTAGCCTACCAGTTCGCCGTCGGGCGCGACAACCACGTGCGTGTCGCTCTCGAGGTCGAATCCCGGTGACTGCCACCAACTGCGGTTTTCTTCAACGCGAGATTCCGCTGCGCCGATGTCTTTCAGAGAGCAGACGTTGAACAGATCGGTGACAGCTTCCACGTCCTCCATACACGCCGGACGATAGATATAGTTCTGATACGGTTGTGCAGACATAGTTTTCTCCTTCAAAACAGTCAGATAGTCTTTAGTCTTGTTGTCGTCGCGCCCGTTGTGAATTTCCACGGCGGCGCAAACAAAAAGGCCGGAGGTTGGGTCCCCGGCCTTCGACGCGCGAAAAGCGCACAAGAAATGAAAAAGGCCGTGGACATCGCAGACGCCCACGGCCTTTTGTTTTGACGGTTAGACTATTTTAACCTTCCGAGAGGCGCACTGCGACAAGGCAAGACACCCGAACCACCCGCGGGTACTTGATTCTTGTAGGTGAAATACTTAACCTCGTCCACAGCAAAACCTCCTGAAAGTTACGCACCTATTGTAGCGCAAGAGCGTTTTTTGTCAATCGAATCAGGGCTGCTGCTAACCTACCGTAGAATAACGTCCTTCAACAAAATCTCCGGATGGTGATACCGCTCTCGCTGCGAGGTGTTCTTGCCGAATTGTATAGCCTCTTGCGGGCACCACTGTAGACAGGCAAAACACTGCTCACACTTGTGGTTCCAGGTGGGTTTTCCTTCTTGCAGAGTGATGTTTTCGGCCGGACAGACTTTGTAGCAAACTCCACAATGATTGCATTTCTCGTCCGCCCAGAACTGTCCGTCCATTTGGGGAATGCGGAAGTAACTTAACTTATAAACGGTAGCCGACAGTATACTCTGCCAGAATGGGCCTTTCTTGACAGGCAGAGTAGCCCTTTCTTTGATCCTCTCCACGATCTGGGGGATTTTTTCCTCGGCGAGTTTGAAGCGCCTGTTCTGCTCTTCCTGCGGGCCTGGTCCGCCAAAAGGCGTGTAGTTGGAGGGCAGTACGATCTCAAATCCCGACGCAAGCGTGAGGTTGTTTTCCGCCAAGAGTTTCTTCAACTGTACCAATGTGGCGGCGACTTGACTGCCGTTGACGGCGACGGCAAAGACATAATCCGGCTGCAGGTGCCCCAACGTCTTCACAAAGCGCACGATGGGGGCAGGGATGCCCCACATGTGAACCGGAAAGACCAATCCGATGATTTTCGAATCGACTGCCTCAGGTCC
>JBJYXQ010000245.1:0-2229 GCA_046260035.1 Anaerolineae bacterium | reverse complement strand
CTCTTTCTGAGCACACAGACGCTCTGGCTGACATCGATTTCGCTGACGGTTTGCGTGCCCATCACGATTTAATGCAGCAGATGTACACTGACATCGCCTTCATCAAGGGCAAGGATGACCAGGCAAAATACCTAGAACTGATCGCTACGATGTGGTTTCTATACGCGGTTTTTGGCTTTGGGATGTTAGCGCGCGAGGGCGAGAGCTTCAACGTAATCGTCGACAAGGATGTGCTCAAACAGCAGTACAAAAAGGGCAGCTTCAACAAGCGACAACGCCATCTGGAACGCCTCGGTTTTTCGCTGAGGTATCTTTCGGCGGAAGGCGAGCGTCAATCCTTAAGTAGGGCATCCCAACTATCGCTATCGTATGATAGAGACACAAACCTCATACCAGTCGTCAAACACTTCGCCGAAAATATCGTCGCTTTTGAAGGCAACGCCCTGGAGAAAAAGGCGGGAACCGTCCAGTACAACAAACTGTCGATGTTTCTCAAGGCCGACTATGAAACAGCATTCTTGCACACCCCGATTCCCCGCGACACGCTGGATCCGCTTCGCTATGATCTCGTAGCCACCATTTCTGCCTACCGTCAAGAGTGGGAAGGTTTAGTGGACAAACTTCGTGATCAATGCGACTTACACTGTTCGGGCTTCTGGACATATGGTGGCGTACCCGCCTGGAGTGTCAGTTTCGCGGCCAAGAGCAAGCCCCCCTTGGCGATCTTCACACTGGGATCAGATATTGTCTTTATCGAATTCACCCTCCCCCTAGATGTCGCCGAACGCATCATCCAGGCACGCAAAACCTACTCGGATCCCATCCGCGAGCAAATTGAAGCGTTCCGCTGCATCAACTGCCCGAAGCAATGCAAAGGCAGCAACCTGACCAAAATCGATGGTGTGTGGTTGTGCGACGGGCGCGCGGAGGCACGACGCATCTATACGAAATTATCCACACCGGAAGACTTTGCGTCACTACATACGATGGTCGATATGACCTGCTGAGCGCAGCCTGTTAGAAAAGGAGATACTACGAACTATGATTACACTAGCAACTGAACGCCTTATCATCCGGAATTTTCGTCCCGATGACTGGCAGGAGCTGCAAGAGCTAGCCATCGCGTATCGGGCTTCCAAATGGGCCAAGTACGAAGATCCATGGCCGACCTCGGATGAGAAGGTCAAAGGTATGGCAGCATGGTTTGCCGGTGGCGATGGCTATCTCGCGGCCTGCCTGAAATCCACTGGTAAACTGATCGGGCTGGTGACGATTGATCGGCGGGATGAGCAAGCAGAGCAAGTGCACAACCTTGGCTACGTGTTTCATCCCGGCTATCACGGGCAAGGATACGCCACAGAAGCCTGCCGTGCGGCTATGGCTCATGTGTTCGGGCCGTTAGCGGCAGAGAGAATCCTCACCGGCACCCACCCCGAAAATGCGGAATCCATAAGATTGCTCAACAGGCTGGGCCTAAAAGAAGTCGCTCGCGGTGAATTTGCAATTTCAAAAGAAGAATGGTCGCCCCCTGACCATTCAAGTCGTTGATCGGAAAAATTATGAAGACAGAAGCTTTAGTGCACTGGTTGTTCGAAAATGGCGGGCCTGCTATCCGTTACCGGACAGCAAAAGAACTGCTAGATGACGCCGGCAGCGTAGACGCCGCACATCTCGTTTCTGACCTACTCGCCAGCTCGATGACACAGCTATGGCTAGAACGACTAGGAGCGCCAGATGGTGGCCTTTCCGGTTTCCATCTTTCCAAGCCCGAAGCCTTTGAAAACGCGGCCTCGAAATTGTGCGATTTGGGATTGCGCGCCGGGATGGAGCCGCTCGACATACGGATGGCTCCCTTCCGCCAGTGGCTGGATGAGCAGGCGCGGGCCATAGAAAAGATCGCTGAGGTTGATTACACTGACGTCGACACCAAAAAGGCCACCCAATCGGTACTGGATCACGGCATTCGCTGGTTCGAGGCGATGATCGTGGCGGCGCGGCTGGCCTGGATAGGCTACGCCGATGCTGCTATTCGCGTCTGCCTGTCACGCCGCCTGGAGACGCTCTATGCCCTGGCGCAGACCGGCGATCACGACATTTACATTGATCAGGACACTTTCGGCGATTACCCTAACAACTCATTCCGCAAGCGGCACTTTGTTGATCCGCAGTTCAATGGGATTTTGCCCAACATCCACGACATCTACGCCCTGGCGCACTATCCCGAGGATA
>JBJYXQ010000244.1:0-1524 GCA_046260035.1 Anaerolineae bacterium | reverse complement strand
CCGACGAACGCCCGCGCGCTTACAGCCCGGTCAACGTCATCGGGCGGGTGCTGGGCGACGCGACGCGGTTCCGCGCCGTGGTGGACAACACGCCGGTGAACCTGGCGCGCTGTTTGTAAGGATGGTGTTTTTTCACCGCAGAGCACGCAGAGATCGCAGAGGTTTTGTGCGTTGCAAGCAACGCCGGACACTCAGCGTTCTCAGCGACCTCTGCGGTAAATCTTTATTCGTTGTGACAGGAGGTTACATCCATGAAAATCATTAGCAACCTGAACCAAACCGGTGAACCCATCACCCCCTATTGGCGCGTGTGCGTCGGTGGCGGGCGGGTGGGGGAGGCCCTGCGCGCCGACTTCCAAAAGCATCTGGAAATGGTGCAGCGCGAGATGCCCTTTCAATACATCCGCATGCACGGCCTGTTCCATGAAGACATGATGGTCTACCGTGAAGAGAACGGCCAACCGATCGTCAACTGGCAATATGTGGATCTGGTGTACGACCACTGGCTTTCCATCGGCATCCGGCCGTTTGTGGAATTGGGCTTCATGCCCTACGATCTCGCCAGCGGCGAGGAGACCGTCTTCTGGTGGAAGGGCAACATCACCCCGCCGAAGGACTGGGAACGCTGGGACTGGTTCATCGAGCAGTACATCCGCCACGTCATCGAGCGTTACGGACTAGATGAAGTGCGGCGCTGGTATTTCGAAGTGTGGAATGAACCGGCCCTGCCCTTTTTTTGGAAAGACGCCGATTTCGACGCCTACATGGAGCTTTACGCGCACACCGTTCGCGTGATCAAGCGCGTTGACGCCCAACTCCGGGTCGGTGGGCCGTCAAGCCACGGTTTTGGCGATGCTGTGGGCGAGCCGCCGTGGGGTAAGGAATTTCTGGCGGTGTGCGCCGAACGCGACCTGCCGCTCGATTTCTTCTCTGCGCATCCGTACCCAACCCGCTATCCGGTTGACCTGGAAGGGCGCGGCTACATGACGTGGGATGGCCCCGACCGCCTGCTGGTGGACGCGCGCGGTTGCGATCAGCTTTTGCGCACCTCGGCTTTCCCCAACGTCGAGCGCCACTACACCGAGTGGAGTTCCAGTCCCAGCCCGCGTGATCCCGTGCACGACACTGCCTTCGAGGCTGCCTTCATCGTGGACAACAACTGGCGGGCGCGTGGCTTGATGGATTCGCTCTCGTTTTGGGTAGTCAGCGACATCTTCGAGGAATGTCGTGTGGGCGATACCCCCTTCCACGGCGGTTTTGGACTGGTCAATGTCCAGGGACTGAAAAAGGCATCGTATCACGGGTACTGGTTCCTTTCGCGCCTGGGCGATGAAACGCTGGCCGAAGGGGATGGCTATGCGGTCACCCGGCGGCCTGATGGCACATTGGTCGTCCTGCTGTGGAACTACTGCCACTATCGCGATGATGCTAATGACAGCCGTCTGCTGGCCGCCGCGAAGCCGGGCGAAATCTACGACCTGTTTGATATCCGGCCCTCGCGTGAGTTTACCCTTCACCTGGATG
>JBJYXQ010000243.1:0-5546 GCA_046260035.1 Anaerolineae bacterium | reverse complement strand
AAGATCCGTTAATCCCTCGGTGATGCGCTCAATAGCGTCCAAGTCCGCCGGCTCGATGGCCCATCCTGCTCCGCCTGCGTTCTCCACAACCTGTTCCGGCCTTTTGACGCCGGCCAACGCGGTTGTGACGCCAGTCTGGCACAGGTTCCAGTTGATGGCAAGTTGCGCGAGGCTTTTACCGTATTTTGCCGCGATCGGTTTGAGCTGCTCCACCGCTTGCAGTCGTTTTGCAAAAAGCTCGCCTTGAAATCCATCACTGTGCGAACGCAAATCGTTTTCGGGGAATTGTGTGTCAACGCTGAATTTCCCCGTGAGGATGCCCTTGGAAAGCGGCGCGTAGGCCATCATCCCGATAGTGTTTTCGTAGCAAAAAGGCAGGATGGGGGTAATTTCTTTGCGTCGCAGCATGTTGAGTGGATATTGCGCGGCGTGCAGTTTGAGGCACGCTTGAGCTTCCTCGATCTCTTCGCGATTGTAGCGCGAAACACCGACGGCACGCACAGTGCCATCCTGGAGCAATTTCTCCAGTGCGCGCATCGTTTCCTCTTGGGGCGTATTGGGATCGGGCCTGTGGATGAGGTAAACGTCGATGTAATCGGTTTGGAGCCGTTGCATACTGGCTTGCACGGCCTGTAGAATGTAATCGTAACTGCAATCCGTCCACCGTTCGCCCTTGTCGTTCCAGCGATTGGCGACTTTGGTGGCAATAATCACATCTTGGCGGCGACCTTTGACGGCTTTCCCGACAATTTTCTCCGAGTGGCCTCGACCGTAGATGTCGGCAGTATCAATGAAGTTGATGCCGACGTCAATCGCTTTGCGAATCGCCGCGATGGATTCCTCGTCGTTGATTTCACCCCAGTTTTCCCCACCAATGGCCCACGTTCCGATACAGACTTCGGAAACCATGAGGCCCGATGTTCCCAGCGGACGATAGTGCATTTCTGACATTTTTCACTCCTTTACGTTTCTTGTTGCTTCATAGATTTTCAGTTCGAGCATCTCTGCTTCCGGCGCGATAAGGCGCACGAAGTCTCGCGTATCTTCCAGATGCCGTCGAACCGCTTCCGATGGAATGCCCTCCGGCGCGTAGACCGTAAAGAGCACATTGCGCGTCTCCGTCGTGACCTGGGTGCGTGCATCCGGTCCGTAGATGATGCTCGACAGCACGCCCGCCGCGTCGGCGATGAACATATCGCCAGACTTGAGCATCTGCGATTTGCCGTTCAACGTGACGTAGCTTTCACTCCCATCTGCCACGTTAATGCTGACCGGCGGCTGGACCACGTCCAAATCGTGAACGGCGGTCAGCAGGAAGTTCTTGAGTTCGCCCATAAACATGGTCTCCACCAGCGCCGCGACGCTGGGGATGGACTTCCCTTGCAACGCGACGGACTCCAGTTGCAATTGGACGTGATAGGTTTTCTTAAATTGCTTGTAGTAGGCCGTATACGCCTGGAACTCCGGTAATGCTTTGATGTCGGCGCGAGTTTTGCCCGCGAAACATTCGCGCAGGTTGGCTTCCAGCACCGCCTTGCGCGTCTCTAATGCCGGGCACACCGCCGGATTCGCTGCGCCGCGCATCGCCAGGATGCCGACCGAGGCGGTGGGATACGCTGTTTTCCAGGCGTCAGTCACTATGAGCATCATCCCCTACCCTATCAGCACGTCCCCGCGCTGCACTTGATCGCGCTGTAAGCCACGCAACAGAATACCGACGTTATCGCCCGCGTTGGCTTGGGATTTGGTTCTCCGAAACATCTCGATGCCCTGCACCACCGTCTGAGTGACGCCGGAGGGGCCGTGAACCTCGATAGCCGCGCCTTCGGTGATCGTTCCCGATTCCACCGTGCCGGTGACGACCGTACCACGCCCTTTGATGAAGAAAACATCCTGTACCGTCATCCGGAAGCCTGTATTGGATGCCCCCGTAGGGGTCGCCATAGAGGACGCCATCTGTACGTAGTCCATATCACTATCACGCATCGTCGATACCTCCTGCGGAGCCGTCTGCGTCTCTGACCACGCGTGCCCGCACGCGCGGCAGCGATACGTCGCCTTCCCATAACGGCTGCGATTGCGCAGTGTCGCCATTACCGGCAACGTGATCAGTGTATCCAGAAATATAAAGCCAACAATCCACGGGATCAGATTCTCTACAGCGCCGGAGAAAACTACGTAGACGAGCGCCGCGTTTACCACCAGTGACAGACTGATCCAGAGGAAAAGGTTTCCGCGCTTAATTGTGACAACCTCATAGCCATAACACTCAGGACATTGACCGCTCATCTTCACCTCTGTATCTAGCCTACACAAGCCACTGAATTGTTAACTCTTTTTCTAAAGCTCGAAATTCCGGATCACCAGTCAACAAAATTGCTTTTTCGCGCACAGCTAACGCAGCGGCGAAAGCATCGGCATACGATAATGGATATTGAGCCTTCAAATGCGCTGCAGCAAGCGTTAATGTCCGATCGGCGTCAACGAAATCGATTTTGGTGGTTTCGAGATTTCCCAAAACCTGATAGACTTGCCCTACGCCGCTGCGTCTCTCCACAATGTAAGCAACTTCCCCAACATTGACCCACGACATCAAGGTTTTTGCCTCGTCGGTTTGTGCTCTATTCAAGAGATCGGCAACGACATCACTGCCCTGCTCACCATTGATCAAAGCAAGAATTGCAAAGGAATCCAGAACATAAATCTTAGACACTTTGCGTATCCTCCCCGGCTCGTTCACGTGCATGTTCAGCCAGTAAATCCGCCGTCAAAGACGGTTCATCCTTCAACATGCCATGCAAAGCTGCTACAGGGTCATTCGATAAAGGAACTAATACCAACGACTGGGCATACTCCACCACCTGGACACGCCGTCCTTTTACCAAACCATATTTCTTACGCAAATCTTTGGGAATAACTACCCAACCTTTGGAAGATACCGTAGCTGTATACATTCGCCCCTCCTGATATACGATTTATAGTAAAAGTATACCATTTGTACGATTTTGCACAACATTATTAAGAATCGTATAACTATCTTTCTTTTAATACCACCGACGTTTCCACCTGCCGTTCCGGGATGTCCCAATAGATGCGCAGCAGACGCTCCTTCTCCTCCCACGAGACTTGCCGGAAGCCGTGCTTCTCGTAGAAACGGATCGCCCACGTCGCGGCGGCCCACGTCCCAATAAGGATAGGCCGGTCGGCAAGGGTTCGCAAGTGCGCTAACAACTGGCTGCCGACGCCCTGTCCCCGCCGCGCGGTGTAGACGTAGGCGTGGCGGATAAGCGTGACATCGTCGGCGCCGTCGCGCCCCGGCACGTCCTGGATGCCCATCACGCCGATGAGCGCGCCGTCATCCTCGTAGCCCCAAAAGCGTACGCCCGCGTCAATCTCGTGCCGCAATTCTTCGCGTGGCATATACGGCTCGTGCCAACGGTCTGCCGGAATCACGCCTTTGTAGGCTTGTGCCGCATCATTGACGATCGCATAGATCGCTTCGAAATCCTCAGGAACACATGCTCGAATCATTTCGTCCCACCAAACACCGTGAAAATCCCGTATTTGTAAAAACAATCCACGTCTCTGAACCCAATTTTGTGCAATAATTCCAATTGGTCAAATAGCGCGCTGGGCTTGTTCTCCGGCTTGCGCTTGTAGTGCGCGGGCAATTGATTGTGGATTCCGACCTCGCCTGCCATCCCGTTACGGCGGAGTGTCTCATCGATCCAATCCACCCACATCTGAAATTGCCATTGCTCGCTACGCTCTGAGGAAGGCCGGACGACATCAATGTTGACGAACAGGCCACCGATTTGCAACTCGCGGTACACCTTGGCGTACATCCGGCCCTTGTCGAGAAAATCCAGGTGATGGATAGCGTTGCTGGAGAAAACGCCGTCGTATTTCGCATCCTCTGGCGCGAGATCCAGGTAAGTCTCGAAGGTCTGTTGGATGAAGCGAACATTCTCGCCGGGCAACCTCTGTCTGGCCTTGTCTAGCATAGCCGCGGAGCCATCAAGCAAGTGATAGACGTTATCTGGATGGCGGTTGCGCATCTGCTCCGTGATGACGCCATCGCCACATCCCAAATCCAGGATGTGGCGGCCCTGCTGCCGGTCGCCAAAATGATAGCGGAAGAGATCCAATAACAGCTTGGTGGTACGCCGCCGCTCGACGATGATGACGTCGGCGGTAGCAACGTATTCTTCACCTTGTGCATCGCCACTCAACCAGGTATTGGTCGGATCACTTTTTGCCATCGCTTACGGCCTCGTACAAATGTAGGTCGCGCCGAAGCCTTCGCCGTACTCAGCCGTGTCAATCCGAAATCCAGCGCGCTCCAGCAGCGATTCCATAATCCAGTCGAAGGTACTGTGTTCGTCGCGGATGTGCGTGGCGACCTCGGCGGCAAATTCCACGTTGGTCTTCTCGCGGATGTCCTTCTCCCAGGCGTCAAAGCGCGCCTCATAGCCATCGAGATCGCCAGGGAAGACGATGTCGAACAGATAGAACTTGCCGCCGGGTTTGAGCATCGCCGTCAGCCGCCGCAGCGCGACCTGCTTCCAGAAGTCCGGCAGATGGTGCAGCGCTGCCGCTGAGACAATCGCATCCACCGGCTCCCCAGCGTCGTGCTCATAAGTCAAAAATCCCCCGTGGCAAAAACTGATGTTGTTCAGCCCGGCACGTTCCGCCTTTTGACGGGCGTAGCCCAGCATTGCCTGCGAGATATCCACGGCATAGACCCACTTGCAGCGCCGGGCGACGTGCAACGCAAATGCGCCGGTGCCCGCCCCCATATCTATCACCGTGTGCTCCGGCCCCAACGCCAGCCGTTGAAGGACAGCCTCGGTGGCTTTCTCGTAGTCGCGGAATTTCTCGTGCCGTTCATCGTAGACCGCGACCTGCGCCGGGTCGCTGTAGTCCACGCCTGAATGTTGAATTTCGTTATAGAACCATGCCGGATGGGTGTTCATAGCAACTTCCTTGAAAATAGCCTCAGCGGATTCAACGGAATTTAACGGATATTTTTCCGTTTAATTCGTTCAATCCGTTGAGAAAATCCTTTTTATCTAACCGCTGTCGTGTTTTGTGCCGCGTTCCGCCGCAACCATAGCGGCGATGGCCTCGATGTGCCGTTCGTCGCTGCCGCAGCAGCCGCCGAGAACTTTCGCGCCGAATCGTCGCCGGATGTCCAGCATCGCAGCGGCGAACGGGGCAGGCGTCTCACCGTCGAGGCTTTCCAGCCCGTCGAGTTCCTCCGGGCTTTTGGCCGACGTGTTGGCCTGCAAACCGATGATCCGTTCACCGATGGCGGCGTCCTGCGTACGGGCCTGGCTCAGTGCGGCAGCATACACCCGCGGGTGGACACAGTTCGCCAAGTAGGCGCAGGGGCGCGGCGATACAGCCGCATCTATGCGGGCAATCGCGATATGAAGTGGCGTTCCATCGAGCAACGTGCCTGCGGGCCGCAAAACAAAGCTCAGGACATAGGGCGCGCCGGTTTCGGCCATAGCATGCGCCATTCCTAGCGCTTCGGAGAAGGC
>JBJYXQ010000242.1:4942-12968 GCA_046260035.1 Anaerolineae bacterium | reverse complement strand
CGCAGTGGCAGAGGCGGTAGGCTGGGAGCGATCCGACAGCGGTTGGCACGCTCCCAAGCTGAAAGCCGTAGACAACCAAATGCGCGGCATCGGGATCGCACTGGGCTTCAAGAACATCGGCTATTCGTTCGGCTATCAAGAAAATGCCTGGGCGAGCATCGAGTTACGCGGTACAGCAGAGATTGAGGAGGCCGTTGTCTACGCTGCCAGTTCCGACGTGGGCCAGGGAACACGTACCGTTATCTGCCAGATGGCGGCAGAGGCGTTGGCATTGCCCTTCGAGAAAGTACACCTCGAAGCGATGGATACGGCGATCACCGGCAGCGCAGGATCATGCTCGGCCTCGCGGATGACGTTTATGATCGGCAATGCCGTGCGTGGCGCGGCGGCGGTGGCACTGGAGAAATGGCGCGCCGAGGAACGGCCAGCCAAAGCCGACTACACCTATCTCGCACCGAAGACCACGCAGATTGACCCGCACACCGGCTCCGGCGACCCCAACTTTGCCTATGGCTACGTCGCCATTGCAGCCGAAGTCGTTGTTGATCCGCTGACTGGCGAATGTACGTATCCCAAAATCGCTTGCGCCAACGACGTGGGGCAGGCGATCAACCCACGTCTCCTGGAAGGGCAAATCGAAGGCGGCGTGATCCAGGCACTGGGATGGTCCACAACCGAGCACTTCATCGAACGCGATAGCCGTCCACTTTCCAATACCCTCAGCACCTACCTGATTCCCACCATTGAGGATATTCCGCAACGCCTTATCCCAATCATCATCGAAAATGCAGAGCAAAACGGGCCGTGGGGCGCGCGCGGCATGGCCGAGATGCCCTTCATCGCCGTCGCCGCCGCTATCCACCACGCCTTGCGCAACGCGACCGGCGTGTGGTACAATCGCTTCCCCTTCACCGTAGAACGCGTCTTGCGTGGATTGAAAGGCAAGGAATAGAAGTAAGGAGTAAGAAGCTGTACTTTCCGACTCCTTACTTCCTACTGCATACGCCATATCCCCGATGAATACTTCACACATCACGCATCACGCATCGCGTTTCGGCATCCTCGGTGGCTCCTTCGATCCACCACACTACGGGCACCTGGCTTTGGCGGAGACCGCGCGCGTGCAATTGGAACTATCGCGTGTCCTTTTCGTCCCGGCAGGCAAGCCGCCGCACAAACGCAGCCGTTCGATGTCGCCTGCCGAAGACCGCGCGGCGATGACGGCTGCTGCCATTGCGGACAATCCCGCCTTCGCACTCTCCCGCGTGGATCTTGAACGCCCCGGCCCGCACTACACCGTCGAGACGCTGACCTTGCTACGCGAGCAGTACCCACACGTCGATGCGTGGTTCTTCCTGCTCGGGGAAGATGCCCTCCATGACTTGCCCATCTGGCACGATCCCCTGGGAATCCTGGAACAGGCATCGTTGGCGGTGATGCCGCGCATGGGCCAGCGCGTTGATCTCGCGGAACTCATCGCGGCGCTGCCCACTCTGGCCAAGCGTCTGGTGTGGTTGGACGTCCCGCCAGTCGACTTCTCTGCCACCGACCTGCGCCGCCGCATCTATGAAGGCTTGCCGTTGCGCTACCTTGTTCCCCCACCCGTCGAAGCCTACATTCACGAGCACGACCTGTATCAGCAAATGAGCGAATCAGCGAATGAGTGAATCAACGGAACAGCAAAGGTTTTCTTGCCTCTTACTCCATACTGCGTACTCCTTACTTCTTCACGCATTTCTCATTCCGCACCTTTGTGGTACATTTGGGGAAGCTTGGCTGACAGGCAATTTTTCAGTGGAGGGACGCATATAATGCGCCGTTTTTGGTTTTTGTTACTAGTGCTTGCACTCGTACTCGCGCTGCTGAGTGGATGCTCAGAGGCTGAGGATATCTTAGGACTGCTCATTCAACCGCAAGAGGATGCCGGACTACCGTCGGCTTTCATCGCACCGACCCCAGAGGCGACGTACCCGCCGCAGATGGCGACCATGGCGCGCATCCTCGCGCGCGGGGAAATGGTGGTGGGGGTGCGCTACGATTTGGAGCCGCTCTCCTACATCACCGCTGACAGCGAGTTAGCCGGTCTGGAGATCGACCTGGCCCGTGAACTGGCCCGCCGTTGGCTTGGCAACCCCGATGCGGTGCGTTTCCGTCAAGTGCGTTCCGATTCGGCATTTCAACATCTTACCGACGGCACAGTCGATATCGTGCTGGCGGGCGTCATCCACACGCAGGAGATGGAGATGCAGGCCGATTTCAGCCCGGCCTACTTTACGGACGGCATCGCCTTTTTGACCTTCCCCGATACGAACATCCAGGACGTTACCGGGTTGGGGGGCCGGCGCATCGGCGTAGTGACGTGGACCGACAGCAGAACGGCCATCGATGCGACAGTGCCGGTCTCAAAAACGTTCGTCACCTACAACAATTTCTTCGACGCCATCGAGGCGCTACGCACGCGCGAGATCGACGTCTACGGTGATATGCGTCACCGGCTTGAACGCGCGCGACGGCTAGTGGCAGGGACAACGGTCGTAGCGCAGACAACGTGGGAACCAATGGCAATGGCCTATCGTCAAGATGATCCCTTCTTCGCCAACCTGGTGACACTGACATTCCAGGATATGGCCGTTGATGGTGCGCGTGATGCGCTCTACGCGCGTTGGCTGCCGGGCGTTTCGCCGCCAAATATCGTAGCGTTGCCGGGCAGCGCGCTGGCTCCCACGGCCACCGAGACTCCCCAGCAACTTTCCACGCTGGATGTGCTGGCGCGTATTCGCGGGCGTGGGTCGTTAGCCGTGGGTTACTTCACCGACCGCTGGCCCTATAGCGGCAATCGCGCCGACGGTGTGCCTACCGGCTTCGAGGTGCGGTTGGTCGAACGCATTGCCGAGCGGTGGCTCGGTAGTCGCCAGGCTGCTACTTTTGTGCCTGTGACCGAGATCGACGCTTTCACACGGCTGGCCCAGGGCGAGGTCGATATGCTCGTCGGCAACTGGATCCATACCCGCGAAGCCGAATTGCAGGTCGATTTCTCACTCCAGATTATCGACGATGGTGTCAGCATCTTCTCGCTAGCTGCCGCGCCGGTTGCAGACTTGACGGCACTTGGCGGGCAATCTGTGGGCGTATTGGCAGGATCGGAAGGCGAGCGCGTTTTGCCCAGTTTGGCCCAGGCGGCCGGCATCGGCCTCTCAACTGTGCAGTACACAGATGTCCCCGCTGCTATCACGGGTTTGCAACAGGGCGAAGTGGCCGCGATTGTGTCCGAACGATGCCCATTTTTGGAAATCCTCTTTACGCAGCCGGGATTTGCGATGACTGATCGGCGCTACACCTACCGCCCAGTTGCCATCGTCTTGCCGCAGGGGGATTCAAATTACCGTGACTTGGTGAATTTAACATTAGCGACGCTACAAGAAGACAGCACATATCAGGAACTCTATAGTGTGTGGTTCGATGATTCCGTGCCCACACTAGATGTCCCGCCCGGACATCCGGCGGTGCCGTTGGTGATCACACCGGCGGAATAAGGCACTGAGTTTGTTAGGCCGGCATGAGAAAGAGAGCATTTTGCGCATAAAATTGCCGTCTACAAAAACTTGCCTATAATAAGAAGTGGGAACTAATCACGGCCAGGAGAAATTAACGATGAAGGCAACCGCCTCAGAAGCAGGCGTCAACCAAGATGTTATGGGTGTGCTGTTGGACCAGTACATAGAGACCAATGAATATCGCCGTGGCGACGTGGTCGAAGGTGTGATTGCATCGGTAAGTGAAAAAACCATTCTTATCGACATCGGGGGAAAGTGTGATGCGATCGTTCATCCCCGCGAGGTAGAAAGGATGCTGCCCAAAGACCTTTGTGCCCTCAAACCGGGGCAAGGCGTGAGCGTCTATGTCATCGAAAAAAGCGATGACGATGACACCATGCTGGTATCGTTGGCACGGGCAGCGCAGCAGAGCGATTGGGACCGTGCACGTAAGCTGCTGCGGAGCGAAGAGCCGGTGTCCTTACCAGTCGTCGACATCAACAAGGGCGGCGTGATTGTACGCTTGGGACGGCTACGCGGCTTTGTGCCCGGTTCGCAGTTGTTGTCAAACTGGCGGATCCATCAAAGCACCGACGAAGCGGAACGGCGTTGGGAGGCACTCCTCGGCCAAACCCTGACACTGTGTGTCATCGAGGTCACGCCGGAGCGCAACCGGCTGATCCTCTCCGAGCGGCGCGCGGCTGACAGCAAGGTTGTCAAACGTCGCATTTTGGAGAAGCTCAAGGTAGGGGCCGTGGCACGCGGCATCATCAACAATGTGGTGCCGTTTGGCGCTTTCGTCAACGTCAACGGTGTCGATGGCTTGTTACACATCTCCGAACTCTCCTGGAAACGTGTCACCCGGCCACAGGAGATTGTGCAGGTAGGCCAGGAACTGGATGTCTACATCCTGGACATCGATCTGGAACAGGAACGGCTGGGGCTGAGCCTCAAAAGGCTGACCGCCGATCCTTGGGAAAGCCTGGGAGACATCTACAAAGAAGGCGATCTGGTCGAAGTCACCATTGTAAATCTGACGACGTTCGGGGCCTTCGCCGCGTTGATTGAAAAACCGGAAATCGAAGGGTTAATTCACATTTCGGAGCTAGCTGATCACCAGGTTGCTCGCCCGCAAGACGTCGTCAAAGTTGGCGAACGTCATCTGGTAAAAATTATCTCCATGCAACCAGGAGAACGGCGCGTCGCCTTTAGCATAAAGCAGGCTAAGTCAGTGCCGGCAGAGACATCAGAAACAGCGGTGGATGAGGCAGTCACCGATAGTGTCGCTGAGGCCGGATCAGACGATGAAGCACAACCAGATACTGTATAACCTTAAGTCACATAAATAGGCCTTTGCCGCGGTTTGGCAAGCGCAACGGCAAAGCTTCACAACGCAGCCCCGGCACCTTGCCGGGGCTTTTGTGACCCAAGATCGAGAGGCGTTGATTGACAATGACAGACGACAACTCAGGCCATGTATGTCCCTATTGCGATACGCTCAATGAACAATCGGCTGGCTTTTGCCGAAAGTGCGGCGTAGCCCTAACACGGCGCTGTTCACACTGTGATACGGTCAATTGGATCGATGATGAACACTGCGCACAGTGCGGGGCGGCCCTTGACATTCTCGAATGGATTATGCGGCGCGACAACCTGGGTGTGGCAGGTCGACTCAACGAGCAGATGGATGAAGCCGGGCAGATCAAAGCCGCCGAAACGGCCGCTTCGCAGGCACGCATGGAACGTATGCTGGCCGAGGAACGTGAAATGCGCGAGGCACTGCGGCTACGTCTCATCGAACAAAAAGAACAGGAGAAGAAAACACTGACGATTGTGTTATCCGTCGCCGGCGTTCTTTTTCTCATTATGCTAATTGTGGCATTGATTGTAGGACTCTAGTATAGTGCTGATCGCTATTGACCTAAAGGCTTGGACAAGGAGGATTTTTGTGGCGGGGTAAACCTCTCCACAAAAATCCCAGAGACAGAATGATTTGATTACTCCGAAGGAGTGTCTGTATGTTGAAAGAAGCCGAACTGGTACGCGAGTTGAAAGATCAAGCCGTTCAATGCCGTGTCTGTGAGCATTATTGCACGCTGCATCCCGGAGACTGGGGTAAGTGCGGTGTCCGCGTCAATCGCGATGGGAAAATCTACCTCGCCGTTTACGGCAGCGCCGTCGCGGCCCACGTCGATCCGATCGAGAAGAAACCCCTGTTCCACTTTCTCCCTGGTAGCCGCGCGTTCTCAATCGGGACATATGGGTGTAACATGCGCTGCGCTTGGTGCCAGAACTGGCAGATTTCTCAGGTCCGCCAGATAGACCGGCGCAATAACATCAGAGACGCCTTGTCGCCTGAGGAAGTGGTAGAGGCCGCGCTACGGCATCATAGTGCTTCCATTGCCTACACCTATAACGAGCCGACCGTTTTCTTCGAATACACCTACGACACCGCAAAACTGGCCCGTGAACACGGCCTCAAGAATGTCTACGTCTCCAATGGATTTATGTCGCCTGAAACATTGGAACGCCTCGCGCCGTATCTCGATGGCATCAACGTCGATCTCAAAGGCTTCACAAATGAGCTATACGAGCAGTATTCGGGCGCGAGGCTTGAGCCGATCAAGCGTAACATCGCCGCCATCGCCCACGAGACCAACATCTGGATCGAGGTGACGACACTCGTGATCCCCGACCTCAACGATTCGGATGAGGAACTGCGGGCAGCAGCCGCGTGGCTAGCAAAGGTTGATCCGGAGATCCCCTGGCACTTAAGCGCATTCCATCCCGATTATCAGATGCTCAATCGCTCCCGCACATCTAACGCTACGCTCGAAAGGGCTTACGCTATTGGCAAAGCCGCCGGGCTCCGGTACATTTATCTAGGCAATGTGTTTGATCCCAAGCACGAAAGCACCGTTTGTCCCGCCTGTGACACCGTGCTGATTGAACGCTATGGATATAACACCCGAACGCATTGGGTGACGCCGGGCGTATGTCCCACGTGTAAAACGCGGGTGCCCGGCGTTTGGAGTTAAATCAAAGACTATAAAGGCCTTACGAACCACGATCCGCTATGAACTCCTCATGATGCAGGCATAGGTCGAGACTTTTGCCGTCTAACGAAAGGAGAATTGCTATGACTGAAACAATACGCCCCGCTGCAGTAGCTGGCATGTTTTACCCGGATGGTCAAAACGCGCTGCGGAAAACCGTCGATGATTACCTGAATCAAGCCAACCCGCCGGCACTGTCTAACGTACGTGCGGTGATTGCACCCCATGCCGGATATGTCTACTCCGGGCCGGTCGCTGCGTTTGCCTACAAAGCACTACGCAGTCGTACCAAGCCTCCCAAACGCGTCTATGTGATGGGACCATCCCATCGTGTTTGGTTTGCGGGTGTCGCATTGGCGGACTATGCCGCCTTCGATACCCCACTTGGTGCACAACCGCTGGACAGCGAGAGAATCCACGCATTGATCGACTCCGGTGCACCCTTTGCCGTGCACAACGCCGCGCACGCCCAGGAGCACAGCCTAGAAGTCCAAATTCCCTTCCTACGTGTCACCTTTCCTGATACACCTGTCGTGCCCATGCTTTTCGGCGACGTGGACCCACTTGTCGTAGGCCGAAAGCTGGATGAGTTTCTTGAACCGGACGATGTTATCGTCGTCAGCTCCGACCTGAGTCACTACCACGACAATCGAACAGCGCACGCACTCGATCACCAATTCCTGGATGCGGTGCTCAGTGGTGACCAACCTGGAGCGGCGCGCGGCGAGGCCTGCGGGCAAGCACCAGCGATCGCGTTGATGCTGTTAGCGGAGAAATACGGCTGGCAGCCCCACCTACTGGACTACCGCACCTCCGGCGACGTCACCGGCGACACACGACGCGTGGTCGGATACGCCTCCGTCGGATACGAGGAGGTTGCACAATGACCACCGCCCCCTTGACGGCCGAGGAAGGCCGTTATCTGCTCACATTGGCTCGCGCGACGATCGCGAACGTCGTAGGTGCTAAATCGTCTACGACTTTGGCCGATCCACCTCCCCGGCTCAATGCGCCCGGCGCCGCATTCGTCACCCTACGCACGCGGCACGGTGACTTACGCGGCTGTATCGGTTCATTGGAGGCACGCCGTCCCCTCGTCGAGGACGTGCGCGAGAATGCCATCGCCGCCGCCCTACGCGACCCACGTTTCTCGCCGGTGAAAGCCGACGAGTTGTCCGATCTCGTCGTCGAGGTTTCGGTGCTGACTGCGCCGGAACCACTAGACTTCGATGGGCCGGATGAGCTTTTGCGCAAGCTGCGTCCAAACATCGACGGTGTACTCATCGAACGTGGCTGGAACCGGGCAACGTTCTTGCCGCAGGTGTGGGAGCAATTGCCGTCGCCGGAAGAGTTCCTCGGCAACCTGTGCTACAAGGCCGGCTTGCCACCCAATGCCTGGCGTTGGCCCGACCTCAAAGTCTCGATCTACCAGGTGGA
>JBJYXQ010000242.1:0-4842 GCA_046260035.1 Anaerolineae bacterium | reverse complement strand
AAATTCAGGGAGGAACAATGAATACCGAAAAAGAATTCTATAATGTAACACCGGAACCTGATGTGGAATCGAACACAGCGAACCCCATTCCGTCGGCGACTGCACCACAGCCGCTTTCGCCCGCCGATGAACGCACCTGGGCGATGCTGGCACATCTGAGCGTCCTGCTGAACCTCGTCACCGGCTTCTTGGGCGTCGGGGCGGCGCTGTTGATTTATCTGATCTATAAGGACCGCTCGCGCTACGTGGCGTATCAGGCAATGCAGGCATTCCTTATGCAATTGCTCTTATGGGCAGGGGGCGGCGTGCTGATCGGCATTATGTGGGCCGTCGTTGGGGCGCTCAGCGCGATCTTGGTGGGCATCTTGCTCATCCCCATTGCGCTGCTCCTCACACCAATCTTGCTGGTCTTCCCCCTCATCGCGCTGGGGTACGGCGTCTACGGCAGCATCGAGACATCCAACGGTAAGGATTTCCGCTATTGGCTGATCAGCGACTGGGCATTGAACCTGATGTAGCTCCCGCACCAGAACAACGTGCGCCGGCCTGCACCTTGATGGGCGCGCCGATTCACGACGTGACGATGGCGGAAACGCTCGCCCTCATTGCGCAGTGGATTGACGCAGGTGGTGTACATCAAATCGCCACCGTCAACCCAGAATTCTTGATGAAGGCGCGCCGCGATCAAAACTTTAGGGCGACCCTGCAAAGGGCCGCCCTTTGTATTCCCGATGGGATTGGCGTGTTGTGGGCCGCGCGGCTGCGCGGCAAGAAACTGCGCGAACGGGTCGCCGGATCGGATCTGGTGCCCCGGCTCACAGCGGAAGCGGCGCAGCACGGCTGGCGTATTTTCTACCTGGGCGCCGCACCTGGCGTAGCGGAGAAAGCGGCTGACATCCTGGCGGCACGTTATCCAGGGCTGAACGTCGCGGGATGCTACGCCGGTTCTCCCGCGCCCGAAGAGGAAGAGGACATCGTGGCGCGAGTGCGCACCGCGCGTGCCGACATTCTGCTCGTGGCCTACGGCGCGCCCAAGCAAGATTTGTGGCTGGATCGCAATCTAGCCCGCACCGGGGCCACCGTCGGCATTGGCGTGGGCGGTGCGTTCGACTTTATTGCCGGGGTATCACGGCGCGCGCCGCGGTGGATTCAACGCCTTGGTCTGGAGTGGTTCTACCGGCTCGCGCGCGAGCCATGGCGTTGGCGGCGACAGTTGGCACTACCGCACTTCGCGTGGTTGGTTCTCACCGGGCGTGATGCGCCCTAAACGTTTCCCTAAAATCCCCTGATAAAATGCTCGCGCGGGATGATCATCCCGCGCTGACACAACTACGGCGGATTATGATCCGCCGGAAACACTCAGAAAAACCTAAGCGCGCCCCAAGAACCGCCTGAGCCAAGAAAGTTGCTTGGGTGTCGGCTCCGGGCACGCTGCAGTTTCGACCGGTCGCCTGCCATTTTTCCTATCACAGGCGTTCAGCGCCCGCTTCGCTGCGAAAGCGACATGTTCCACTTGATCCTGTGCCAGCTTTTTCAACGCAACTTGCACTTCAGGAGTTGTGCCATCCAGAGCGCTGAGCGTGTGGGCCAGGGCAGCCCGCAGATAGGCATTGGTGTCGTCCACCAGAGGCAAGAGTTGGGGGATCAGGGCTTTGTCGCCGAGTGCCCCCAGAGCCTCGATAGCGGCCGGGCGTACCAGAGGACTGCTATCGTCGTAGGCCATAGCGAGCAACGTTGGAATCGCCATCGTATCCTGGAGGTTGCCGACCGTGAGCGCAGCGGTGCGACGCAGGCGCGGGTCCGGCGAGGTCAGGAATTCACGGACAGCCGGGAGTGCCGCCTGGTACTTGATCCGCCCCAGACTCTTGAGCGCAGCCAGCTCCAGATTGATGCTTTTGTCGGCCAGGGCTTCGACCAGCACTGGCCCTCCTTCCAGCCCACCGATTTCTCCGATGGCATTGGCGGCAAGCGAACGCGCTCCCACATAGCCCCGCACGACGTCGGCCAAAATCTGGATCGCATCTGGCGGTTGCAAATCCCCTAATGCCACAACGAGTGTCTTGACCACCGGCAAATCACGTTGGCTGGGCGCAGATAGGTAGGTCTTGAGCATCTCGATCATCTGGGGTGCGGCTTCTTGCGCATTCAAACGCCGCAATGCGATAAGGACCGTGCGGCGGATACGTTGATCGGGCGTATCGAGCAGGGGAAGCAAGACCGCGCTCATATCAGAAATTCCCAACTTGCCAATCGCATTGATCGCGGCGCGCCGAACGTAGAAATTGCCATCGTCCAAAGCATTGAGCAGCGCCCCCTGTGCCTCTTTGGCCTGCATCTGCCCTAGAGCGATGGCGGCAGCACGCCGCACGAAGGAGCAGGGATCGTGCAAGGCATCCATCAATGGGAATATAGCGTCGTTTTGTCCGATGTGGCCGAGGGCCTCTGCCGCGGCGCTGCGCACGTAGGTGTTCACATCTTCTTTGAGAAGTGTGATAAGATTGGGTACAGCATAGTCAGCTTTGAGCTTGCCTAGCTCCTGCGCGGCTTGCGAACGCTGGCGTGGATTTGGACTGCTCAGATTTGCAATATGGCAATCTCTGATACGAGAACTTTTTTCAGAGACATGCGCAGACGGAAGATCATCATTGTGGTTCAATTGAGTCACCTTCAACTTTTTATAGGCCTGGTCTTTTACCGAGCGAGTTGAGTATATCACAAGGAAGAAAAAAGAGCAATGATAAATTTGCAAAAGCAGGGAACAAATTCCCTTTGACTGTCGTCTTGTTACTAGAGAAGCTGCGAGCTTTCAAACCTACAAAGATAATGCGAGGAGGTGTTAGAATGAAAACGTCTTCGATTAAATGGATGGCCGGGATTATCCTGGTAACGCTGTTAGCGCTGACGGTGAGCTATGTCCCCGTGTTAAGCGCGGGAAGCTGGTACGCTGAGTACTTCGCTAACGTGAGTCTGTCGGGCGGGCCGTCGCTCACCCGCTACGAATCAGGCCTGACCTTCGAGTGGGGAACCGGCAGTCCGGGGACGGGCATCCCCAGCGACAACTTTTCTGCCCGCTTCACCCGTGACGACTGGTTCGAGGGCGGCACGTACCGCTTCTCGTATCGCTCGGACGATGGTCTGCGTCTGTGGATCGACGACACCTTGATCATCGACGACTGGCGCGACCGTGCAGCCACCTGGAGCATCGTCGATCATTACGTCGCGGCAGGCACACATCGCGTGCGGGTCGAATACTACGAGCGCGGTGGCAACGCGACACTGCAGGTGGCCTGGGAAAAGACCAGCGGGGGCGCCGACTGGCATGGGGATTACTACTCCAACCAGTCGCTATCGGGCAGCCCGGTGCTGACGCGTTATGACGCCGCCATCGACTTCGATTGGGGAAATGGCAGTCCCGATTCGGCGGTGCCTGCAGATAACTTCTCCGTGCGTTGGTCCCGCACGCTGGGCTTTGAGGCCGGGACGTACCGCTTCTACGCGAGTTGCGACGACGGCGTGCGCATCTACGTTGACGGTCAGTTAGTGATCAACGCCTGGCAAAATCAAAAGTTACCCAACACGAACTCCGGTGATATCACACTCGGCGCAGGCCAGCACACCGTCGCCGTCGAATACTACGAGGAGGGTGGTGTCGCCAGTTCGCACGTCTGGTGGAACCGGCTGGACACGCTCACAGGCTGGGAGGGACGTTACTTTGACAACCGCGATTTGCGGGGTGGCCCGGCGTTGATCCGCGGTGATTCTGAGATCAACTTCGATTGGGGACAGGGCGCACCCGTGAGTTGGATGGCGAGTGACAATTTCTCCGTGCAATGGACCCGCACGATCAACTTCGCGCCAGGGCTCTACCGCTTCAACACCCGTTCCGATGACGGGATGCGGCTCTGGATCGACGACACAATCTTGCACATGGATTACTGGAGTCCACAGGACAATGTCTGGCGCTACCAGGATTGGCATTACCTGTCCGGAGTGCACACCTTGCGCGTAGAATACTTCGAGGCTGCCGGTAACGCGCGCATGCAGTTCTGGTGGGATTATGCCGCGACCGTTCAGGCCGCGCGAGCGATGGCCCCCTCACCGAACTACGGTTTTTCCAGTGCGTCTGGGACTGGCACATCGGTCACCAGCACACCGGCAGCCTCCACCCCACAGCCGAGCCTGCACTATCCTGGGCCTTGGCAAGGTGAATACTTCGTTAGTCGCGATCTCGACGAGACCCCCGTGCTGGTACGCACCGACGAAACCATCAACTTCGACTGGAAACTCGGCTCGCCAGCTTCTGAGATTCCGGCAAACTCGTTTGCCGTGCGTTGGACCGGCACGTTCGCTTTCGAGGCGGGGCGCTATCGCTTCACAACGACGAGCGACGACGGCGTGCGCGTCTATGTGAATGACCGTCTAGTCATCAACAGTTGGTATCCTATGCGGGGAACACGCTATGCCACCGTCACCTTGCCCGAAGGCAACGCGACCATCCGCGTGGAGTATTTCGAACGCACCGGTGCAGCGAAAGCACAACTGATGTGGAGGAAATTGTAACTCCTGGCGATCAGCTTTCAGCGATCAGTGAGGTGTAAAGAAATTGTGAGACGTACGCTAAAACAAGGATTGTACCTCCTGTTAGTCGTGGGGATGGTCGGGTGCGCCCGACCATCCTCGGTTCCAGGAGCCGAAAGTGCGGCGACAGGTGCTGTGCCTACAGCAACAGGCCTTCCTGTATCCACAGAGAGTATGGCATCGCCGACGGTTTTACCATCAACAATAATACCAACATCGACGGCAACGACGGCACCACCAACGGCGGCGCCTTCCCCCACCCCT
>JBJYXQ010000241.1:0-3548 GCA_046260035.1 Anaerolineae bacterium | reverse complement strand
GCCGGCATCACAGATTCGATGACAAGCGCGGGTGTTCCAGGCAATGGCGGCGTGGGTGTGAGTGGGCCTTCTGTCTCTGTTGTGGAGCGAGCGCAGGCACTCAATACCAGCAGCAAGGCCAACAGCGCACTACATTTACAAATCGCACGGTATTTGCTTGCTAGAGTTCTCATCACACACCTCGCTTGCAACTATACCGCGTCTATGAAAGCAGGCAAGCGCACGGAAATAACAAAAGCCCCAAGCATTGCGCTTGGGGCTCAAATGTTGCGAAAGGGGTATCTACAGATTCGTAAACGCGTTCATCCCGGCGTAGGTGGCCTGCTCGTCCAACAGCTCCTCGATGCGCAGAAGCTGATTGTACTTGGCGACGCGGTCAGAGCGGCAGGGCGCACCAGTCTTGATCTGACCGGTGTTGAGTGCCACGGCCAGGTCGGCGATGGTGGTGTCCTCGGTCTCGCCGGAGCGGTGGGAGGTGACGGCGGTCCAGCCGTGCTTGTGGGTCATCTCTATGGCGGCGATGGTCTCGGTGAGGGAGCCGATCTGGTTGAGCTTGATGAGCACGGAGTTGACGGCCTTCTCCTTGATGGCACGGGCGATGCGCTCGGTGTTGGTCACGAGCAGGTCATCACCGACGATCTGAATCTTGTGCCCCAGACGCTCGGTCATCAGCTTGAAACCTTCCCAATCGTCCTCAGCCAAGCCGTCCTCGATGCTGATGATCGGGTATTTTTCTACCCATTTGGCGTAGAAATCGACCATTTCCTCGCTGGTGAGGATGCGACGTTCTTTCTTGAGATTGTACTTACCATCCTCGTAGATTTCAGATGCGGCGGGGTCCATCGCAATCCAGATGTCTTTACCTGGTTCGTATCCGGCTTTTTGGATCGCCTCGAGGATGACCTCGATGGCTTCCTCGTTGGTCTTGAGGCTTGGTGCGAAACCGCCTTCATCCCCGATGCCCACACCATAGCCTTTGCTCTTGAGCACGGCCTTGAGTGCGTGATAGGTCTCCGCCCCCCAGCGCAGCGCTTCGGCGAAGGTGGGTGCACCCACCGGCATCGCCATGAATTCCTGTAGATCTGGGCCATCGACAGCGTGCTTGCCTCCGTTAAGAATGTTCATCATTGGGACGGGGAGTACATGTGCGTAGGTCCCACCGATGTAGCGGAAGAGTGGCATTGCCAGGTAGTTGGCGGCGGCTTTTGCCACGGCCAGCGAGACACCCAGGATGGCGTTCGCTCCCAATTTGGACTTGTTGGGGGTGCCGTCCAATTCAAGCATCATCTCATCGATGCCTTTTTGATCGATGACGTCCCAACCAAGCACTTCCTCGGCGATCACGTTGTTGACATTATCGACGGCGTTCAGCACGCCTTTGCCGAGATAGCGATCCTTGTCACCATCGCGCAGCTCCAGGGCTTCGTGAACGCCCGTGGATGCCCCAGAGGGCACAGCAGCACGCCCGAAGCTACCGTCCTCAACATAAACATCGACCTCAATGGTCGGGTTGCCCCGCGAGTCCAGAATTTCGCGGGCAATAATCCCTTCGATGATTGACATACTAAACCTCCTCAACTTTTTTACGTAAATTGTGTCAGATACTTCCTAAATCCGAATGCGCCTGAACCAGTGGTTAAGCGTTATCTACTGCAAGCCATGATACACGAAAGGGCTAGGAGAGCAAGAGCCTGATTACCTATCCGAGAATTCGCCATCGACGCATCAGAAACGTTCTCGGGCGCAATTTTCGAATAGAGTCATACGCGAAGAGTGGGGAGCACTGTGCTCCCCACTCTCTACACCGATGTCGCCACGACATCAGAATGACTTCTACGGCCTGGCTTCGAGCGTCACTGCAAGCTCTTGTTGTTTCCCATCACGAAGGATGGTGAGGGTGATCTCGTCACCGGGTTTCGAGTTGCGCACGCGCGCTTGAAGCTCCGGCATATTGGTGAGCGTTTCGCTATTCCAGGCGACGATGACGTCACCGCCGACGGCGAATTCTTGCCCGTTAAGCGTGGCCAGTTTGTCACTACCATGCAGTCCCGCTTCGTCCGCCGGGCTATCCGACTGTACCTGTCCTACCAGCACACCCTGTTGATCGGCGGGCAGATCCATGGCCTCGGCAAGCTGCGAGTTCATAGACATCGCCATTATGCCCAGCCACGCTGTTTGTTCGGTCGCTGGCTCATTTTGTTGAGGGCCGCTTTCTTGTCCAGGGACGATTTCTTGTTGGGGCGTCTCTACTATACTCGTGGTTTGAGGACGCTCGCCCAACGTTACATCGATATCTTGCGTTTTCCCATCGCGGATCACTGTCACCTGTACTTTCTGGCCTGCTGAAAGGCGGGCTAGATTAGCGACCAGGTCGTCGAAGGTTTTGACGGTGTTGCCTTCGATAGCGATGATGACATCACCGCCTGTCGGCAAATCCTGACCATCCACAGTAATCTGACCACCGCTTCCCTGCAAACCCGCTTTGCCGGCAGGGCCATCTTCCTGCACCGTGATTACTAGCGCACCACGCTGATTTTCGTCCAAGTTCATCGCCTGCGCTACGTCAGGAATAAGCGTTGTTCCGCTGATGCCTAACCAGGCGTGGGTATAACTGCCGTCCGCAATCAAGGCCGGCACGACCTTCGAGACAATCGCCGAAGGGATCGCAAACCCAATGCCTACCGATGCCTGCACTGGAGAGATGATTGCAGATGTCACGCCGATGACTTCGCCATCTTCGTTAAGCAATACCCCACCAGAGTTTCCCGGGTTAATGGGGGCATCCGTTTGGATAATGTCGGGAATGGTATAGTTCGTCCCAGTCATGTTTTCTAGGTCCGCGAGCATGGAGCGTCCTACCGCGCTGACAAAGCCGACCGTCATTGTGTTCTCCAGGCCGAAGGGATTACCAATCGCTACGGAGAGCTGCCCAACGTGAACTTGCGTGGAATCAGCGACCGTCACAGGATAAAGACGGTCGGCAGGCACATCAACTTTGATGACTGCCAGATCGCTGTCGGCATCCGTACCAACGACTTCAGCCGAAGCGATGCTCCCATCGGAGAATTGTACACTGATCTTATCTGCGTTTTCGACAACATGGTAATTGGTGACGATGTGCCCCTGTGTATCCCATACAAAACCCGAGCCTGCACCTTGCTGGTACTGATCCTCCGGAGTCTGCGGGGCGGTATAGAAAGGTAATTGCTGTGACATTGTTGAGACTTTTTCCGTGACCTGGATACTCACCACCGAGGGATTGACATTTTCATAAATGCCGCTTAGTGTAGATTCTAGCTCATCCAGAACCGTACCTTGTGTCAAAGCACCAGTTTCGGGAGCGGTTAGAGTAGCTGTATCGGCGCTTCCCTGTTGTGACTGCACTGCTGCGGGTAACACGGACTGAACTGCCAACTGGCCCACTGCACCACAACCGGGCAGCGCCAGCAGAGACAACACGACCAGAATACCAACAGTATAAATTGACTTTCTTATTTTCATATTCTGCACCTCCTCAGAAATAATTCTTTTCAACGTAACGTTTGAAC
>JBJYXQ010000240.1:0-7945 GCA_046260035.1 Anaerolineae bacterium | reverse complement strand
GCCCGCCGGCCAGTTCGATCACCTGTGCTTGCACTTCGGGATCGGTCATATCGCCCTGAAGGATGGTCACGCCAGGAATCGGCTCGATTTCTTGTAAATCCAGGGCGATCACGCGGCCCTTATCACCTACCAGTTTCGTCGTCACTTGCGACCACGAGCCAGGGGCCGCGCCCAAATCCACCACGATGTTGCCACGGCGAATAATGTGGAATTTTTCCTGAATTTGCAGTAACTTATACGCCGACCGCGCGCGATAGCCCTCTTGCTTGGCCTTTTTGAAGTAGGTCTCTTTGCGTTGTTGCTTACGCCAATGTGACAAATCTCAACTCCTATCAAATTTACCACGAATCTAAGCGAATGTCTGCATTCCCCGGATTTTCCGAATGGAAATCAGAATTAGTGCGAATTCGTGAAGATTCGTAGTGAAAGTTACGTCCTAAATCTCGTGGCGTCAATCCGTTGCCGCTACAGGCTGTTTGGTGGGACGGGGCGTGCGGAAGGCATCGAATTGCAGTGCCAATGTCTCCGGCAGTCGCCCGACGATCCGCGTGCCCGATTCGCGGTACTCTTCCTTGTCGATCAAGCCGCGTTCGTGGAACATCCCCACCAGTTCGCCACGGTCGAAGGGGATGACCACGTCGACGCGCACCATTTCGGATTCCAGGACTTCTTCGATGTGATCGAGCAATGTATCTAGCCCCAATCCGGTCAACGCGGAGACGGCGACACTGTCGTGGAGATGGCACAGTGCTTCGCACGCCGCGTCGGGGTCAGCGAACCGATCGATCTTGTTCAGCACGTTGATCATTGGAATATCCCCTGCGTCAATCTCCTTGAGGGTGGCGTAGACGGCGCGGGCCTGCTCAAGGGCTTGTGGATGGCTGGCGTCGATGACGTGCAGCAGCAGGTCGGCTTCGACGACTTCTTCCAATGTGGCGCGAAAAGCGGCAACCAGCCCGGTAGGGAGCTTTTGGATAAAACCAACGGTATCGGTGAGCAGCACCACCGTCCCACCCGGCAAAGTGACGCGCCGTGTCGTGGGGTCCAGGGTGGCGAAGAGTTGGTCGGCGATGTAGATGTCGGCCCCGCTGAGAGTGTTGAGCAGCGTGGATTTGCCCGCGTTGGTGTAGCCGACCAGCGAAACGGTCGGCAAGCCACTGCGGCGGCGTTGGCTGCGATAGCGGGCGCGCTGGGAGCGCACGTTTTCCAACTCGTGCTTGATCTGGCTGATGCGGCGGCGGATCACGTTGCGATCTATTTCCAGCTTGGTTTCACCGGGACCGCGCAGACCGACGCCACCGGTGCTGCCGCCCGCGCGTCCACCGGCCTGGCGGGTAAGGTTCTGCTGAGTCCATGTCTGCGTGAGACGCGGCAGGCGATATTCGTACTGCGCCAGTTCCACCTGGAGTGCACCCTCACGCGTGTGTGCGTGCTGTGCGAAGATGTCGAGGATCAGCCCGGTGCGATCGAGCACCTTCACATTTTTGCCGAAGATTTTTTCCAGTTCGCGTTGGTGGCCTGGGGTCAACTCGTTGTCGAAAACGACCACGTCGATGGCCATATCATGCACCGTCGCGGCAATTTCGGCTGCTTTGCCCTTGCCGATGAAGGTCGCCGCGTTGGGGCGTTCCAGCTTTTGCACCGTCTGGCCGAGGACGTCCAGGCCGGCAGTATCTGCCAGCCGCTCTAACTCGCTGAGCGATTCCTCGGCAGGCCAGTCTTCCGGCGCATATCTGCCATTGGGGATCGTCTTCCACTCCACACCCACCAAATAGGCTTTCTCCGGTGGGGCAATTGTCTCTTTAATGGATTCTCGTTCAGCCATATAGCTCCTGTTAGTCATATAGTCGTCAGCCGGTTAGTCAGGGTGGTTGACGACTATGCTTTGCACATTGCGGCGTGGTCGGAGACCGGCCGCAGCATCTAGACTCTATCCAACGTTGTGCCTGCGAGTGTTTCTAGTGTGTCGATGATGAATTTACGAATAGGTTTCTGGGTCATGATAACCGGAAATCAAAGATGGGCAAGGCAGGGCCTTATCATTCTCGCGAGCCGAGGGGATTTTTGTGGCGGAGCTCTGCTCCGCCACAAAAATCCCCTTCATATCCCCGGCCTTTAGGCCGAATTTTGCGCCAGTAGGAACTTTGGAAGCATCACACCAGGAGAATGATAAGACCCTGTGGGCAAGGTGAAAAGGTTAGAAAATTTAGCAACCCATGTTAAAATGAATATGAAACTATGGAAGCGATAGCTCAGGCTGACGTTTGGGATGCGGCTTTACACACGCTGCCCCAGGCCCACTTTCTCCAATCCTGGTTGTGGGGAGAACTTAAAGGGAACCGTGGTTGGAGCCCCTCGCGTTTTCTCTGGCGTGTGGATGGTCGTGTTGTCGCGGCAGCGCAGGTGTTGGTGCTGCAACGCGGCCGCTTGCGTCTGGGTTATATCCCCAAGGGACCGCTGTTGGATTGGACGGATCAGGCTTTGGTCGAAGCGGTTTTGACGCAGTTGGCGGTGTACGCACAGCAGCACGGGTTGTTGTTGCTGAAAATTGATCCTGATGTGCGCGCAGATACTGAGGTGGGGGGCGCAATAAGTGCCCTTTTGACGAGGCTAGGATGGCGTGCTTCCTTCGAGCAGATTCAGTTCCGCAACACAATGTTGTTGGATTTGCACCCTGCGTTGGACCAACTGATGGCACAGATGAAATCCAAGTGGCGCTACAATATCCACCTCGCTGTGCGTAAGGGCGTGGTTATCCGCGATGCAACACTTGACGATTTCCCGCTGTTGTGTGCTATGTATGCGGAAACCGCCACGCGCGACAGCTTCGTCATTCGTGAGGAAGCTTACTACCAGGATGTTTGGCAGCGCTTCATGCGTGCTGGGCTGACGTGGGCGATGATCGCCGAGGTTGATCACGCGCCGGTCGCGATGGCGATCGCCTTCCATTTGGGATCCCGTGCCTGGTATATGTATGGCGCTTCGCGTGATATAGGGCGGAGTTTTATGCCCAACCATTTGTTACAATGGCACATCATCCGGCGTGCGAAGGAGGCCGGATGCACCGTCTACGACCTCTGGGGTGCACCCGATACACTGGATGTTACCGATCCGCTCTGGGGCGTGTACCGCTTCAAAGAAGGCTTTGGAGCCACCTTTGTCCGGCACGTGGGGGCGTACGATTACACACCGCGAAATTGGCTTTATCGTCTGTACGCCTTCCTGCGCCCGCGCGCGGTGGCGATGGCTCATCGCTATTACTGGGCGCGCATCCGTTACACTTGAGTGCAATTTTTACCACGAATCTTCACGAATTTACACGAATAACAACTATTTGACTGTTGACTGATGACTATTTGACTATTCGAGGAGGGCCTTGTGCGAATTTTGGTTACGGGTGGGGCTGGTTTTCTGGGGAGCGCGCTGGCGAATGCTTTGGTACGCCAGGGCCACGAAGTGTTGGTGCTGGACGATCTCAGTGCCGGAGATCAAACACGGCTGGACGCGAAGGTGTTCTTTCATCGTGGGGAAATCACCAACCGGCCCAAACTGTGGACGCTCTTGCAGGGTGTGCAGTGCGTCTATCACCTTGCTGCGCGTGTGTTGGTGGCGGAGTCGATCCTCTATCCCCGCGAGTACAACGACGTGAACGTCGGTGGCACCGTCGCTTTGTTGGAGGCGATGCGCGACGTGGGTGTACCCCGTCTGGTGTTTACCTCGTCGGGTGCAGTCTACGGGGCGCAGGTGGAGCAGCCGGTGTCTGAAACAACCAGGCCCAATCCTCAATCTCCGTATGCGGTGAGTAAACTCGCGGCGGAATACTACGTCCACACCATTGGGGCGCTCTGGGGCACAACGACCGTGGCCTTGCGGATTTTCAATGCTTACGGCCCGGGACAACCATTGCTGCCTTCGCACTCGCCGGTGATCCCGAGGTTTATGTACCAGGCGTTGGGCGGTGGTTCGTTGGTGATCTTTGGGAGTGGCGAGCAGACGCGTGATTTCGTCTACGTTGATGATGTGGTGCGCGCCCTTATCGCAGCGGCGACCGCGCCCGACGTGGCCCGGCGCACAATCAACGTCGGCAGCGGCGAGGAAACCTCGATCCAGACGTTGGCCCAACACGTGCTCGCTCTGACCAGCTCTTCCAGCAATATCATCAACAGTCCCGTGGAGAGCGGCGGCGTGATGCGCCTGCGTTCGGATGTGAGCCTGGCGCGTCAGGTGTTGGGATACGAACCGCAGGTTCCATTAAAAGAGGGCCTACGGCGCACGTTGGCGGAAGATTCGCGTTTCAAGAGATAGCGAATTGGTTGATCCCGTAATTCGCTATTCGCAATTCGTAATTCGAATTTAGGAGGTTTTATGTTAATCACACATGCTCACATCGCCACACTAGGTGACGATCCACAGTTGCTTGAAGATGGTGCGCTGCTCATTCGTGACGGCAAAATCGCCGCGTTGGATACCACGATGGCGCTGGCAACGCAGTACCCCCATGAGGAGCGCTTGGATGCCGATGGGCAGCTCGCGTTGCCTGCGATGTTGTGTGGGCACACGCACTTCTATGGCGCATTTGCGCGCGGCTGGGCCTATCCCGGCCCGCCGGCCACACGCTTTAGCGAAATTCTCGAGCGGCTGTGGTGGCGGCTCGACAGAGCCTTGACGCTGGACGACGTCCGCTATTCTGCCCTGGTGTGTCTGGCTGATGCCGTTCGCCATGGTGCGACGACGCTCATCGACCATCACGCCAGCCCCAATGCCATCGACGGTTCACTCGACGTGCTGGCCGAAGCGGTGGTGCGGTCCGGCATACGCGTTTCGTTATGTTATGAAGTGAGTGACCGCGACGGCCCTGCGCGCGCGGCAGAAGGTATCGCGGAGAACGTACGCTTTTTGCGCCGTATGCACGCTGATCCACAGCCGCAGTTGGCCGCGACCTTTGGGCTACATGCTTCGTTGACATTGAGCGATGCGACGCTGGCGGATGCCGTTGCCGCTGCCGCTGGGCTCGAGACGGGATTTCACATCCACGCGGCAGAGGGCATCGAGGATGTGGAGGATAGCTTGGCGAAGTCCGGCAAGCGCGTTATCCACCGGCTGCACGACGCGGGCATCCTCGGCCCGCGCTCCATTGTGGCGCACGCCATCCACGTTGACGAGAGCGAGATGGATGTGCTGGCGGACACCGGCACGTGGGTGACGCACCAGCCGCGCTCGAATATGAACAATGCCGTTGGTTTCGCACAAGTCGAAACCATGCTGGCGCACGGCGTGCGGGTCGCGCTGGGCAATGACGGCTTCAGCAATAACATGGTCGCCGAGATGAAGACGACTTACCTGGGTCACAAACTGGTGCAGCGCGACCCGCGGGCGATGCCCGCCGATCTCGTCTTCCGTCTGGCCTATCCCGCCAACGCTGAACTCGCGCATATCTTCTGGCCCACGCAACCCCTGGCTAAGCTTGCACCAGGCGCGATGGCCGATCTTATCCTCGTGGATTACAAACCAACGACACCGTTGACTGCGGGCAATCTGCCGTGGCACATTCTCTTTGGTTATGAAGCCTCAGCCATCACCACCACGATCAGCGCCGGGCACATATTGATGCAGAATCGCCGCTTGCTCACGTTGGATGAGGAAGCCATAACCGCGCGTTCGCGCGAGCTGGCTGCGGCATTGTGGGCGCGAGTTTGAGCGATAAAATAGAACATTTATTACCTTTCCCTTGTTCATTTGTCATATTATGCTAGAATATGGCCGATGTGGATCGATATTTTAACGCTCTTTCCAACGATGTTTTATGGGGCGCTGCAAGAAAGCATTCTCAAGCGCGCCCAGCAACGTGGCCTACTTAACTTGGTCATCCATCAGATCCGGGATTATGCGCTGGACCGGCATCAAATGACCGACGATGTGCCTTATGGGGGCGGCGTGGGCATGATTATGAAGTCCGAACCGGTCTTCCGTGCGGTGCGCGCTGTGCTGGGCGCCGCAGATGCGCCCGTAATTTTGTTGACTCCGCAGGGACGGACGTTAACACAGGCGGTGGTCGCAGAACTGGCGCAACATCCACGGATGTTGCTGGTTTGCGGTCACTATGAAGGTGTTGACGAGCGTTTACGCGAGCACGTGATTACGGATGAACTTTCAATTGGTGATTACGTTTTGACCGGCGGTGAATTGGCGGCGATGGTGGTGGTGGATGCGGTCGCACGGTTCGTGCCTGGGGTATTGGGAGCCGCTGAGGGCGCCTATGACGATTCCTACGGCGATGGTTTGTTGGAAGGCCCGCAATACACGCGTCCGTCGGTCTTTGAGGGTTGGCGCGTTCCGGAGGTTTTGACATCAGGCGATCATAGCCGAGTTGCACGTTGGAAACGCGCGATGGCTTTGCAACGTACGTTGGCACGGCGCCCTGATCTTTTGGAGACAGCATCCCTGAGCGCCGAGGATAAGGTGATTCTGCAGGAGTTTCGTCGTACTTTGAGTGAACCCGATGATATGGTGTGAAGTATATTTATATAGAGCGTGTGATAAAGGTGTAGCGGGTGGGCCACCAATGAGTGTTGAATCTCGCTTGGTCCGACGGCTACAAAGCGGAGACTTGACGGCGCTTGGAGAACTTTTCGAATTGTTCAAAGACGTTGTCTATCGTACCGCATTGGCCATCACGCGTGATCAACATGCTGCAGAGGACATTCTTCAAGAATGTTTCGTACGTTTATATCAGTATGCTGACTCTGTCGATGCCGAGCGCCCGTTGAAACCATGGCTTTACCGGGTTGTGGTCAATCTATCCTATGACTGGTTTTCGCGAAAGCCGACATTGCAACCGCTTGATGATGTGTTGGACTGGTTGTCTGCGTTACCGAACGTTTTACCATCCCCCGACCACAAAGCTGAGGAGCGGGAATTGCATAAAATGGTTCGCGACATAGTCGAGGAACTGCCGATGTCCCATCAGGCCGTTGTTGTTCTTTTCTATTTGGAGAATCTATCTCTCGAGGAAGTTGCCGAAGTGGTGGAACTACCGGTTGGGACGGTTAAGTCCCGGCTGTATTATGCGCGTAAGCGTCTGCGTGATGCCCTGGCACAGCGCCAGCGGCCTGTACCTGAGATGACCTATGAGTTCACGTGAATTTGACGGCATGTTGGATGAGCTGTTTCGACAGGCTCTCTGTCCTTTTGCTGAAGCTGAACCGTCAGTGAGGGTGTGGCGGCGCGTGCTCCATGCTGTGCATCCGTTGAGTACTGGGTTTGAGGCGTCCGTCGTTCAGCAGGTGTTCACCGGTTTGCTGGCGCCCGCTGGTCTTAAAGCGCTCGCCGGTCTTTCGGCGACCTTTTCCCGTTGTCTGGGATCTCTCTCCGGGCTGAAGAGGAGCAACGTGACCTATGTGCCGTTGTTCTCGAACCGAACGTATTGTGTCGACCGAAGTGGCCGTTGTCCGACCGCGTCATTTTGGGATATAACTTGGACGCAGATGTTTGATTTGCGTCTAGCGTCGTAAACGCGGAGGTGATTTTTTCCGCATCGCATTTATTACCGAATACAGGTGGACGCATTCTGCGGACGTACTTTGCGCAACACTGCTGACAATGATGTCTGTGTTGTTAAAGTTTGACGCTCTGTATTCCTAATGTATACTACGTCACTGTTATATTCAGAGGCATATAAGCGCTATTTTGCCGCTAAAGTGGCGTTTGGGAAGGGGGTTTGTGTGATGGGGCTTTTTTACCCACCCCACCACACAAGCCCCCTCTCCCCGGCCTTCAGGCCATAGTTGTAGCCACGATGGTGGCCACAACTGTAGGTGACAGAAACTCGGGGTGAGTAGTAATGATAAGGCCCTGGGGTTGAAAGCGTGTCGGGAGTCATTTTTACTAAGAATCTATCCGAAAATTATCTGGTCGATTGAAACACTTTTGCAGAAAAATATCAAAA
>JBJYXQ010000239.1:0-4892 GCA_046260035.1 Anaerolineae bacterium | reverse complement strand
GGCGTGATTTCGGGGGGCAGTTTTTGCGTCTGCTCGGTGACAAGATAGCCGCCGGGCATCAGGGCCGTGTGAAACATACGCAGCACCGCCACCCGCTGTTCTGGGGTAAAGTGCAGCAGCACGTTCTTGCATACGATCAGTCCGACCTCTGTGCGAAAAGGTTCGAGCGTGAGCAGGTCGTGACGTTGATAGCGCACCGCGCCGCGAATTTCGTCGCATACCCGCATGTGGTCTGGTTCGTCAGCCCGCTCGAAGTAGCGCGCCAAAATATTTGATGGCACACGGCCCACTTCTCTATTGGTATACACACCACGCGCGATGACGTCGCCGAAGTGTTGGCTCTCGTCGATGTCGGTGGCGAAGATGCGCACGTTGCGGAACAGGAAATGCCCCATGTTCTCGCGAAACGTGATGGCGAGGGAGTATGGCTCCGGGCCATAAGCGCAGCCTGCGTCCCACACGTTGATGTAACGCCGTGTCGTCAAATCGGGTAGTGCGTGCTCGGCGACTAAATCCAGCACGGCCTGATCGCGGAAGAAATACGTAAAGGCCATAACGATTACACCAGTTCCTCGTGAATGATGAGCTGCGGATCGCTCAGCAGTTGGGGCAGGTCGAGGATGACCAGGAAGGCAGGCAGGTTGGGGGCCCCATCAGAGCCCCCATTGGGGGCCTCATCATCGTTCTGCACCACGCCGCGCACGATGGCTGGGGGGATGTTGAGCGTGTCAGCAGTTTCCTGGAGTAGCCTCTCCGGCAGTGCGACGACGCTGAGCACTGTGTCTACCTTAAGTGCTAGTTCTAGTGCCTCAGATTGCACGACCACCAGATATGCTTCCTCGCCGTTGGGTGTCGCAGGTAAGTTCAGGAAGCGTGCCAGGTCCACCACCGAGTAAATGCGCCCACGCACATTGACCACGCCTGCCATCCATACCGGTGCGCGCGGTACGGGAGTGATACGCTCCAGCGGTCGCGCGTCGTAGATGTATTTGGCTTCCAGACCGTAGATCTCTTTACCCAGTTGCACCAGGACGATCGATAGTTGCTCACCACCATCATCCTCTGCAACTTCTTCAGCCAACGTCGCGGCCCGCCGTGCCCAGGTCTGCTCCAATAATTCCGTTGTCAGTTCATCGTTTAGCCATTGATTTGTTGTCATCGTTATTCTCCTTTATGCCCTCAACCACTGTTGTTGCTGGCGGATGATGGCATCGCGCAGACGTTTCACGGTGACACCGTCAGAACGCGCCACGACCGCGTCGTCGGGCTGTGCTTCCAGCAGCCGACGGGCATTGTCCAATGATTTGAGCGCCGCCGGTGCTTGTTCGTTTTGATAGTACAATCGTGCCAGACTAAAGTGGCCGAGGACGTCGTTGCGGTCAATGTAGACTACTTTCTTGAGCGCCTCGATAGCTTCCGGCAATCTCGCCTCGTGTTGCAAAACCAATGCCAGGGTATAGTAGGCTTCTAGTGTCAGTTTGTTGTGCCGCAGCGCCTCGCGGCACCAGCGCTCAGCGGCTTCCAGATCGCCCAGATTTGCACAAGTCTGCCCTAACAGCACGTAGACATCGGTGCTTACCGGTGGTGATTGCGTCAGGGGTAACAGCAGGTCACGTGCTTCCTCTGAACGACCAAATTCCACCAGTTGCTGCGCTTGCTCCAGCGGGGAGACCTCCACGACGGATGGAGGGGTGGGCGGCAATGCCGCTGGTACTGCCACCGGGAACTTCGTTTTCACCGCTGGTGCGGTGGTTTCTGTCCGGGGTGGCCAGTGCCATTCTGTGGGTTGCGTCGAGGATTGACCGTCTCGTTGGTAGAGTACCGTATTGGGGAAATTTCGTATATGAAAGCGGCGGTAGACGTTCAGCGACAGCTCTGAGTGTCCAACGACCAGCCAGCCGCCGTCCGTCAGCGTGTCGTGAAAGCGATTCACCGCAGCCGCTGTGATGGATTCATTGAAATAGATCGTCACGTTGCGGCACAGGATCAAATCCATGAACATTGTGTTGGTCGCATACGAAGGATACTCGCTCCCGGCCAGATTTAAGCGGCTGAACGTGACCATGCGACGGATTTCGGGGGACAGTTCCCATCGCGCACCAACGCGATGGAAATAGCGTGGTCGCATTTCCTTGGCGCGTTGTTCGCGGAACGCCCAATTGCCAAACAAGCCCTGTCGTGCTTTGTCGAGGGCAGCCGTATTTACGTCCGTGGCGAGAATGGTGATCGACCATTCGTCCACGTCGGGCAGCATGTCGCGCAGCAACATAGCAATGGAGTATGCTTCCTCGCCACTGGAACAACCGGCGCTCCAAATGCGCAGCGTGCGCAACATACGTCGTCGTTCGATCAACTCCGGCAGGACGCTGGAAGCCAGCGCATCGAACTGGGCTGCGTCGCGGAAGAAGTAGGTTTCGTTAACGGTGACGGCGTTGACCAGGCGCTCCATCTCCAGACCGCCGTCGGTTCGCTCGACCAATAGCGTGTAGTATTCGTTGAAATCAGCAGTGGGTGAGGCGGCGAATGCGCGGAGAATGGCCGACTCTAGTTCAGGGCGGCGACGGTCAGAGAAATACAGGCCATAACGATCCAGCAGGAGTTTGCTGAATCGCAGGTAGTCTCCATATCCCAACGAGGTGTGGCGCGCCGTTTTCTTTTGCACAGGGGTACTCCGTTATGGCTACTGCGCTGCTACGAGGTTGATGCCTTCGGTTGCCTGGGCAAGGGCGTGCGTCTGCGCTGTGGTGAATAGGGCTTCGTGATCGAGTAACAAGATTGTGCGCCCATTCTGATAAGCGACGCCAAGCACTATCTGGGCAACTTTCAACCCATCCGGGAGGAAATCTGAGGGGGGAGCGGGGACATCGGGTAAGGCAACCACTTCCAAAACCTCGTCGACGATCAACCCGACCATGCGGTTGTCGGACATACGCATCAGAATGATCGGTGTATGTAAGGTCCGGGGTTGTTTTTCTAGACCTACATAATGGCGCAGGCTCACCACCGGTGTCATCGTCCCGCGGACATTGATGATGCCCTCAATGCCGTTATTCATCTGCGGCAGCGGGATGATGGTGACCATCTCGATCAGTTGCGCAATCGGCGTGATAGGAATCGCGTAAACCTGGCGCTCAAGCCGAAAGGTGAGCACCGTCTGTACCGCATGACCTTCAAGAACGGTTGATTTCGACGTTGGTCTCAAGTTCATTTTCTACTCCCTTCTTCGATGTAGTCCCAAAAATTGGCCGGACCATCATCGGATGTGCTTTTGCCGGATAATTCCGTGTTTTTACAATAGCATAGAGTGAGGGAGAGAATGTTCCAACATCGTCCCAAAAAGTACCCAATTGGGTTCCAGGCGCGGGGAAATTATCTTTTTGTAGAGGCTCAGGCGTTTACGCGGAACTACAGTTCTGCGTTTGAGGAATTCATCAAAGCTTCGACAAGGGCGTGGGCTTGTGGTGTGGGATCTTGATCCGCATCCAGCCAGTGGATGTGTTCGGAGCGGGAGCGAAACCAGGCGTACTGTCGGCGGATGAAGCCGTGCGTATCGAGCTTGATGCGTTCGGTGACGTCTTCAAGCGTGGTAACGCCGGCGGCTGTTGCCTCGCCCGCCAAGTAGGGGCGGAACTGGCTGTACCCCAAACTCGACATCGCCGGTAAGTTCCAATTGTAGCCGCGTTCCTGCAGTGCCTTGACCTCATCCAACAGCCCTGCTGCCATCATCGCGTCCACGCGGGCGTCGGCACGAGCGTAGAGAGCTTCGCGCTCCATCGTCAAGCCAATTTGTAGCATGCGATACGGCGGGGGGATACGGCGTCGCTGCTCGGAGAAGGGCCGTCCCGTCTTGAGGCAGACTTCCAGTGCGCGGATGACCCGTCGCAGGTTACGCGGATCGATGAACGTTGTGACCTCTGGATCCAGTGCGATGAGGCGTGCCCACAACGCGTCTGGATCGGTGGTGGCTTGCGCTTCTAATTCGGCGCGCAGGGCGGGATCAGGCGGAACATCTGGCGTTTGCCAGCCTTCGAGAAGCGCGTAGACGTATTGTCCCGTGCCCCCCACTATAAAGGGAATGTGTCCGCGCGCGGCGATTTCGGTCACTGCGGCGCGCGCCAGGCGCAGGAACTGCGCCAACCCCACCGTCTCGTCCGGGTTGGCGATGTCGATAAGGTGGTGCGGCATCTGCGCGCGTTCCGCGAGTGTCGGCTTCGCCGTGCCGATGTCCATGAAGCGGTAGAACTGCCGTGAATCGGCGGAGATCACCTCGGCGGGGAATGTCTCACCTAACGCTAGGGCAAGCGCCGTCTTGCCGACGGCTGTCGGCCCGACGATGGCAACGACGGGGATCAAACAGTCTGTTTCCATATAGGGAATTTTACTGTATTTTGCGGGATTGGCATAGAGACGGTTTTTAGCATAAAATAGAGACAGGATTTTGTTGCCCCCAGATCAGACTAGAGATTGCTGGGCTAAGGACGACCAGACTGTTGCCAAAGGAGATTGCTTATGACATATACGATGTATTCCCAACTTTACGATGGCTGGAAGCGCGTGATGTTAGGCCAGAGCTCCACCACGATTGGACAGTACGGCTGCCTGGTGTGCGCCGTTGCTTCGGGTCTTGCGGATGTCGGTTTGACCATCGACGGCCTGCCGCCGGATCCGCCGCGCCTGAACCGCTGGCTCACACGCAACGGGGGCTTTATGGCTCCGGCAGACGTCCCGGAGGAACAGAACCTCTTCGTCTTTGGCGCACTGAGCGCTTTAGGAGCGCATCTGGTAGAGTATGTGGATTGTGGGGACATTCCCGCGCCGATGCACAAAATCCAGGCCGCGCTGGCACAGCCCCAAACTTTTGTGGTGATCCAGGTGGATTTTACTCCAGGGGA
>JBJYXQ010000238.1:0-1562 GCA_046260035.1 Anaerolineae bacterium | reverse complement strand
GAATTACGAATTAGGAATTGCGAACTACAAATCACGCATCAATAGAATACTTCCATTTCGCACATCGCGCAATCGAAGCGCAAAGGATACTGATGCCCGTCCTCATCAACCAAAGACAGGGGTTCGGCCAAATGCTGAACGCTCTTATCACGACGGCAATAGCCTAGCTGGTACAGGAGACAGTAACGCGTGCGCATCACGCGCCGCCCGCGCATATCCAGGCCGGACTCGGCAGCCGGTTCGATCTCCGTGACGCCGTGACGGCGGTAGAATGCCTCCGCCTGCCGGTTGAGGACATTGCCCAGGTACGTCAACTGCTTTTCAGGGTACGGAACATTGTTTTTCTGGATTCCGCCCTCAAGCCGCGGTCGGTTTTGCGCGCGCGCAGCGGTCAGATTTTCCAACGCAGTACGGCGCAGCTCGTTCAGTGTGGCGACCGTCAGGAAATAAGCCGTGGACCAGGTAATGGTGACGTCCGTGCACTCAAAAGCCGTGCCCCCCGTCTTGCGCAACTGCTTTTCGACAGTTGCCAACGCTAACTCTGGCTTTTTAGCGTAGACTTTCTCTACCGTCAGCGTAGCAGAGGCGCGATTGCCGTCTTCATCAATGGCCGCCAGAAGGAAACCTTCCGATGCTTCCTCAAACGCAAACTCCACCGCAATCGTGCGAACAGGTTGGGCCTTCTCCAACTGCCGCAGATAGGCGTGATCGTGGTTGCGGTAAATCCGCGTGCCCTTGCGAATGTTCTTCAGAGTATTGGGTGTGATCGTCAGGCCGTTCACAGCATTGACCACCGTCCCCTGCAAGACGCCCTCCGCGTCGAAGAAGCACAGGCCGTCGCCATTGTGCAACTCTACCGCGCCTTTCGCCAGCCGGAAAGAGCGCCGGTCTACAGCTACGACGTCTCCCACCAACTCGCCAACCATCTTGGGCGTATCGATCGAGCCGGGTGGTTCCCCGCGTCCATGGAGAAAATAAGTCGTGTAATCCCGGTTGAACGTCTTGTCCAGATCTGGCGTGAAGTCCACGGTACTGCGTCCTGACGAGCTTTTCGCGAGGCCACGCGCCGCCGATGCCTGATCCAGCGCGCGGCGATAGGCGCTGACGACGTTCATGACATAAGTCTTGTCCTTCAGCCGCCCCTCAATCTTGAACGAGGTTACACCCGCGTCAAGCAATTCATCCAGATGCGCGGACAAATTGAGGTCCCGCAGCGAGAGCAGATGCCGCTCCTTGACAATAACCGTTCCATTGCCATCCACGAGGCTGTACACCCGGCGGCAGGGTTGCGCGCACTCACCGCGATTGCCACTGCGCCCGCCGATGGCGTAACTCATCAAGCATTGTCCGCTGTAACTGACGCATAGCGCACCGTGGACAAACGTCTCCAGCTCAATCGTTGTCGCCGCGCGAATGGCCTTGATCTGTGCCAAGCTCAACTCGCGCGCGAGGATCACGCGCCGGAAGCCAACGGCTTCGAGGAATGCCACCCGTTCGGGCGTGTGGTTGTGCATCTGCGTGCTGGCAATCAAAGGGATGGGCGGCAGATCACATTCCAGCAG
>JBJYXQ010000237.1:0-8641 GCA_046260035.1 Anaerolineae bacterium | reverse complement strand
GATAGCGGTTTGTCAAACCGAGTTTGTCAGACCAATTTTGTTAAACGCTATCTTTGAAATTACATTCCGGGCTCTAGCCTGTGCCGGAAGGTGTGCCCACAGATGGAGCGGCATTAGCCGGGGTAGCATCAACCGGGGCGACAGCCACCTGCACCTCATTGGATGGGGCCCCGTCGATCATCTGCCGTGCGCGACCCAAAGCCTGCTGTTCCTCAGCGCTCAGGCTGTAAGACGAGCGCCACTGCGTCAGCGGCTTAGTGTAGACACGCGTGTCATCGCGACGGTGCAAACCGCTGAGCATCGCCCCATTGCCATGCGCATCCACCAGTGCCAGTGAAAAACTCTGATCCCCACCCACGTTTTCGAAGGCACTGTAGCGCACTACCCCGTGTCCCTGAATCGTGTGTGGCAAAATATCCCCAAAGCGACGCAAGGCTGCTTCCGCCTGGCTAAGACGCTTCTCTTGCCCATCGAGGCGCGCCAAAAACTGCACGATGGTTGCCTGGTCGGTATCTTCAGCCAAGGCAAGAATCTTCTGGTAGCGCTCCTCCATGGCCTTAAGACGTTTTTCTACCACGTAAAGCCAATACGCCCCCACAAAAAGTAGAATCGTAGAAGCAATTACCCACAGCACAAGTCCGGTCATACGCACCTCCTCAGAGAATAGCTATTGTGTCATTCCGAGCGAGCGAAGCAAGTCGAGGAATCTCATTATTGAGAAACGAAACCCCTCGCTTCGCTCGGGGTGACATATTGCCAAAGATTTTCATCCTCTTTGATGAGCCCCCGGCTCATGGGAACTCCTTAGGATAGTCTGGTAGTCTTTAATCGACGAGGATTGAGCCTAAGATAAAACGGTCACCCGTCATCGTCCCATCAAGACTGAACTGCGGGATACGGCGGATGCTCCCCATCTCGTACATCCCCACCTCCAGCCAGTACTGGCCCGGTGGCATATCCGCCGGGATGACCAGCCGGTAGGGATCAATCACCTGCTGCCCTTCCAACCACTTCGGGAACCACAAATATGAGGGGAAAGCGCCCCCAAGCGGCGTGTAATCGTGTCCAAGCCCAAGCGCGCCGTTCGCATCAATCAGGTGAATGAATATGGTGAAACTCGTCCGCGGACGCGCCAGCACGTGCCATGTCAAGGTCAGATGCAATGGCTGCCCAGCCTTGAGCGCCAACGGCTCTTGCCAAATCCCATTACGCGTCGCCAAACCGGCTCGCGCACGGGCAGAACGCAATGCCACATCGTTGCCGACATTGGTCAGCGAATGCTCCAAAACCCGCGCCTGCCGGGCAGCACCGGCAGCAGGCAACACGGTGATGTCGACCAGCGGCAAAGTCGTTGTCCCGCCGGTGAATGGCAATTCCGCCACGCCGTTGGTCATATCAGTGTAACCAAGTATAAGCGGATAAGTTCCCGGTGACAAGGTATAAGGGACGTACACGTCGTACCGTTCGACGATGATCTCACCGGGTAACCAGTCCGGCGTCAGATGGCGACTGTCCGTCGTCCAGCGCTGCTCAACCGTACCAAGACGCGCAAATGGCATCAGGATTTCTGTGGGCGTTGTTACAGCCCGCGCGTAGAGCGTTATCGACGTAACCCCACCCTGCACGACCTTAGTTTCGGTCACGTCATAGCCAAGCAGTTCCAAGCGTCCATCGACCCGCACATCACGCAGCGGATTCTGCGGTGCAACCGATTCCAGCGCAGGCGGTTCCAGAACACGCCACAAATCACCCTCAGGCCGCAGGCGGAAGCCCAAGTCTCGAATATCGCGCCGGTAGTTCGTCAGATACACCGGACTGGCAGCGAGATTGCCAAAAACGGCATCGGTCCACGAGAACGAGGTCGTGACGTACAAGAGACGGGCGTCTGCCGCGTCAAGTGTCTCCCCGGCGACATACGTGCGATAGAAATACGGCGTGAGGTGCTCCCAATCGGAGGCCACCACGGCCCCTTCACTATGCCCGGCGAAGCGCGCGAACAACCCGTCCACAAAGGTGTCGGCGGCATCCCATTCGCGCAACGAAATGCGTGGGAAGGTGTGAACCAACATACCCACCGGAAGTGCGAACAGCCCCACCACCACAATCCACGTCCGCCACCCCGACACGCGTCGAGACACCATCTCCACAAGCAACAGCGCGCCCACGCCAAGCGGGAGCGCCAGCGCCATAAAGGCATGCAGCAAATAAGCCATCTCGTCCTGCACCGAATTGAGCGTGAAGCCCAAATGGCCAAGCAAAAACAATCCCCATAACAGCGCCAGGCGAGGGTAGCGCGAGAGCAACCACGCGATCCCCAATCCAATCAAGAGCAGCAAGGGCCAGACGTACTGCAAACGCAGCAACGTCCAGAATACGCGCAGTCGATTGAACTGATCTGCAAGCCCGAAATAAAACAGGTTACCTCGCAGGCCTTGAGCCGTCGCGTGACGGAAAAATCCCGACCACGTGCGCATGTCGGTCGGGCCGAATGGAACGTTGGGACTGCGCAGTGGAAAGTAGAGCCAGGGCAGCAATCCCGCCAGACCACAACCGATAAACGCCAGCAACGTCTTCCATTGCAGTAAGATTTTTGGTCGCTGCACCAGGATGAAGAGTGCATAAGCGGGAAGTCCCCACACCGTGATAGGATGATGTGTCACGCCGATACCGGCGAAAAAGGCGAAAGCGAACAACCAGCGGTCGTGGCCTTCGCGGGACCAGCGCAGCAGCAGCCATAGTTGTGTTGCCGTGATGGCGACGCTGAAAATGTGCGCGTTGGCATGGATGCTGTGCTGCCAAAAGTCAGGAGCCACCGCTAACGCCAGAGCGCCAATCAGCGCAGCCACCAGTGCCCAGCGGCGATCGGCCTCCGACGCACGGTCCGAGCGCACTTCGAGGATCATCAAAAAGACGCGACTTACCGTCCACGCACCAGCAACTCCGGCCAGGAGATTTGTGCGGAAAGCGATATCACCGACGAGGAAAAGGCGCTGCCACACGCCTGCGACAAGCGTATAAAAGGCGTAACCCGGCGGATGGGCAATGCCCCAAATTGCAGGGATAAACTGGTACTCAGAAGGATCGCCGAAGATTGTGCCGCGCGCCGCCATGAGGCTATAGAGAAACCAGACACCCAAGAAAAGCGCCAGCGCCGACCACCCTACCCAGTGGCGAGGTGCCGCTGCGTGGCGTGCCGTATCCGTCAGTTTTCCCCCACCGCCCTTCTTTTGCAACCCGCCTCCCCTCGCTTGTGGCACCGCACCAGACGTGGCCCACGTTCGGTGGACCACCGAACGTGGGCATTATAACGCGTTTTTACCTTCTGTCGAACTCCAGCCGGTGGGCGTGGCTACCGCATTTAGCCTTGCAGTTTCTCAGTCTGTGGTTCGGCAGAAAACAACCCATCCCCCTGCCCTATTTCCTACGCACGGAATGGGAAAAAAGGTTATGTGTTTTTGGGCGCGCCGCGCGCCCAAAAACACACCCCAAAAAACTATCATCCTCCAGACCTTGCGTTATCCTGGTGATTATCTATAATCGAAGGAAAGATAAATAAAGGCACTGTCTGGAAATTTTGTCCACGAGCATTTTTGGTGCATCGACGGAAAATTTCCGGATAGGTTCAAAACGCAAAGGAACATAACATGGAAGAAAATCGAAAGCTCTGGATATGGATTGGCGTCATTGTCGCCGTAGTGCTGCTTTTGGCTGCGTGTACGTGCTGCGTTACCGGCGGGTTGGCATTGCTGTTTTACGCACGCCCGACTCCCAACACACCACCACCGCCCCCTATCACGGTACCGATTACGCCGGTCAGCCCGGTGACACCGGTGTCGCCCGATCTGCCGCCCACCGTCAGCGCGCCACTGCCCGATGAAGCCGAGGAAACATTGGCAGCGCTTCGCGAGGCGCAAATCCCCGATTCGGACCTACACGAGTTAGGCATCCGCTTCCTGGGCGTCCCGGCAGACACGGCGCGCACATTAAGTGCACCCGATCCCGACTATCCCGTCGGCACACGACATCAATTCAACGTGTCGAACGTGGATAACGACGAGCAGTTTGAGATCTACGCGAAATTGATCTACAAGACAGAGCATGTCTACATGTGGGTCGAAGAAGGGGCTAGTGTGAACGAAGACAAGATCATCGAGGCCGCTGACCTTTTCGAGGAACATACCTACCCTACTAATCGCGAGTTCTTCGGCTCGGAGTGGACACCCGGTGTCGATAACGATCCACATCTGAGTATCTTGCACGCGCGCAATTTGGGTAATACCGTTGCCGGATACTTCTCCAGTCCCGACTCTTATGTGCGCGCCGTGCGTCCAGACTCCAACGAGATGGAGATGTTTTACATCAACATCGACAACGTTGACATCGGTGACGACTTCTACAATGGTGTGTTGGCCCACGAATTCCAGCACATGATCCATTGGAACAACGATCGCAACGAAGCAACCTGGCTCAACGAAGGCTGTTCCGAACTGGCGATGGAGCTGAACAATCGCGCCTTCCCGGGCGGCAATTACAGCGTCGGCGGCAGCGAATATTCCTACTTGCGCCGCCCCGATACGCAGTTGACTTCCTGGCCCGAAGGAACGGCCGGAGATGCTTCCCCCAACTATGGCGGGGCCTATCTCTTTGTCAGTTACTTCCTCGACCGCTTTGGTGAGGATGCCACCAAGGCGTTGGTCAGTCACGAAGAAAACAGCATGGACAGCGTGGATCTCGTACTCCATGACAACCTGGGGCTCTCCATAACACACGCCGACCTATTTGCCGACTGGACCGTCGCAAACCTGCTGGACGACACCACATTCGCCGACGGACAATATGGCTATTCGAGCATCAGCGTCAGCAGCCCCCGTGTGGATGACACCTACCGGATCAGCAACGATTCGGTCACGGACCGCGCCACCGTCGACCAGTATGGCGTGGACTACCTCCAGGTACAAGCCAAATCTCCGGTTGCGTTCAGCTTCAGCGGGTCCACTCAGACCAAGTTGATGAATACCCAGGCCTATAGTGGCCAATATCTCTGGTGGTCCAACCGCGAGGATGAATCCGATGCCCGGCTCACGCGCATCGTCGATTTACACGACGCGACCGAGGCGGAGTTACGCTTCTGGGCATGGTATCACATCGAGGAAGACTGGGATTACACCTACGTTGTCGTCGGAACAACCGCAGAGGGAACGATCCCAAGCGACCTCAGCTCAACCGACATCCAGTGGGAAATCCTGAATGACAGCGACTTGGGCTGCCGTTCCACCAATCCCAATGGCAACAACTTTGGCTGTGGTTTGACCGGCGAAAGCGATGGCTGGGAACAACTCAGCGCCGACCTCTCGGCCTACACCGGGCAGGAGATCGCGCTGCGCTTCGAGTACATCACCGATGCCGCCGTCAACCAGTCCGGCTTTGCGCTGGATGACGTTGCCGTGATCATGGATGGACAGACGCTGTTCTTCGATGATATGGAAACCCACGAGGACACGTGGATCGCCGAGGGCTTCGTACGCCACGCCAACATCCTGCCACAAACCTGGATCGTGCAAGTCGTCGTCGAAGGCGATGAACCACAGGTCGAGCGTCTGCTGATGCAGAACGGCACATCCGGCACGTGGACGATTCCCTTGAGCAGCCAGCAGAACGAGGCCACCATCATCGTCTCCGCCCTGGCTCCAGTGACGACGGAAATAGCGGCCTACGAAATCCTGCTGGAGCCCACTCAATGAAAAACACCCCCCTTGCGAAGGTGTGCGAACCTTCGGTTCGCCTTAACCTTCGCAAGGTTTCTCCTGCGTCCCCCATCGGGGTTTTCGACTCGGGTGTCGGTGGGCTTTCCGTATGGCGGGAGATCGCCCGCCAGTTGCCTGCTGAAGATACACTCTACTTTGCCGATCAGGCGCACATCCCCTACGGACAGCGTCCACTGGATGAGGTACGCCGCCTGACCGAGAACATCACACGCTTTCTGCTGGCACAGGAAGCCAAAATCATCGTGGTGGCGTGCAACACGGCTTCAGGTGCAGCATTGCACGCGCTGCGAGAGACATTCCCTGAGGTGCCCTTCGTGGGCATGGAACCGGCGGTGAAGCCCGCCGTCGAACACACACGCACCGGCATCGTCGGTGTGATCGCCACGCCTGCTACGTTCGAGGGCGATCTGTTCGCTGGGCTACTCCAGCGCTTCGGCAATGGCTACGACATCCACACGCAAGCGTGCCCTGGACTGGTCGAGGCCGTCGAAACCGGCGCGCTCGATACACCAGAGACAGAAGTACTGCTGCGAGGCTACATCATTCCGCTCCTTGAGGCCGGTATAGATCAGTTGGTACTGGGTTGCACCCACTATCCATTCCTGAGTCCCCTCATCCAACGCATCGTTGGCCCGGAGGTGACGCTCATCGACCCTTCACCCGCCGTCGCCCGGCAGGTGAAGCGCGTGCTGGCCCAGCGCGATTTGCTTGCTCCCGCCGGTCAAGCGAACCATCACCGGTTCTACACCAGTGGCGACCCGGAGAAGTTTGCCGCAATGGCGCAGACCCTCACCGGTGTGGAACACCCCGTCACAAAATGGAACGATATATGAGGTATACGTTCGTACCTATGAACAAAGCGTACGCGACCGAGATCGTCAACACCTGGAAGTACGAGAACGAGTACGCCATCTATGACTATTCCAACGAAGCCGAACATATGCTGGATGAAGAAGCCTGGGGCAGCGGGATATTTGCCATTCTGAACCAGGATGGGGAGTTGGTTGGAGAGCTTTCGATTGAATTCTTCGACGAAGAAGAGGCATACACACCATACGCTGAATTCGATAACCGGGAGATTACCAACCAGCGCGAATTGTGGATTGGCTTTGGGATGAGGCCGGATCTCATCGGTCAGGGACGCGGCGCTGAATTTGTGATGGCGTGCGCCCAGTATGCGATTGAACACTTCCAGTACGGCGGAGAATATGTGGGATTGGGCGTGGCGGTGTTCAACCAACGAGCCATCAAAGCCTATGAAAAAGCGGGGTTCCAGGTCTTTGAGCGTACAGTGGGTACAATCAACGGCAAGGAATTCGAGTGTGTACATATGCGCAAGAAGGTACGAGAATGAGAGAGCGCACTTCCTGACGACAGTTCATTTTCAATGGAGGCACTCCTATGCTGAAAACCGGCCGGACCTTTGTGAGCTTGATTGTCTGTGTGTGTTTCCTGGTAGCTTGCCAGGGCGGAACGCCTGCTATGCCGCCCGCGGCGACTGCCACGCCGACCGCCGCGCCGTCTTCCACCCCCTCACCCACCGAAGTACCGCCCACTCCGACAGCATCACTGACGCCAACCGCCACGATCGTCCCACTCGATCTCGTCGCAGCGGAAGCACGCGCGCCGCAGGTCACATCACCCGTGGGGATGGACGGCGTCCTCGTCTCCGGAACCGGCGACATGCCTTGGTGGAACGACACCGTCTTCTACGAAATCTTCGTGCGCAGTTTCTACGATAGCGACGGCGACGGCATCGGCGATCTCAACGGCCTGATCGAGAAGCTGGATTACCTCAACGACGGCGATCCAACCACGACCGACGACTTGGGCATCACCGGCATCTGGCTGATGCCGATCATGAAATCCCCCAGCTATCACGGCTACGACGTGACCGACTACTACACGGTCAACCCGGAATACGGCACCAATGCCGACTTTGAACGGTTGATGGAAGAGGCGCACAAGCGCGGCATCACCATCATTATCGACCTGGTACTCAACCACACCTCCGCGCAGCATCCGTGGTTCATCGAGGCACAGGATCCTAATTCAGAGAAACACGACTGGTATCTCTGGAGCGAGACGGGCGGCACGGGCTGGCACCGGTTGGGGAGCAGCTATTACTTCGGCTTGTTCTGGGATCAGATGCCCGACCTGAACTACGAAAATCCCGCCGTGACAGAAAAGATGCACAACGTCATGCGTTTCTGGCTGGAAGAGATGGGCGTCGACGGTTTCCGCCTGGACGCCATCAAACACCTGATCGAAGAAGGCACAGAAACAGAAAACACCCCCGCAACACTGACCTGGTTCGAGGGGTTCTACGACTTCTACAAGAGCGTCAACCCTCACGCCTTCACCGTTGCCGAGGTGTGGAGTCCCACTCCCATCGTCGCACAGTATACCGGCAACAAAGTCGATGTGTGCTTCGAATTCGATCTGGCAGAAGCCATAAAGAACACAGCGTTTAGGGGAAGCCAAACCGGCTTGCTGATGGCCGAGGAGAACGTCGTCGATGCCTATCCGCCGGGCCAGTACGCGACGTTCCTGGCCAACCACGACCAGACCCGCACGCGCTCTGGCCTGATGAACGATGAGCAAGCCAAGGTTGCGGCATCGTTACAATTCACCTTCGGCGGCGTGCCGTTCATCTACTACGGCGAGGAAATCGGTATGCAGGGTGCTAAACCCGACGAGAACATCCGCCGGCCACTGCAATGGACGCCCGATGGTGGTTTTACCACGGGTACGCCCTGGCGCGGCTACTACGAGGATTACGAAACGCGCAATATCACGGCGCAAAGTGTAGCGCCGGACTCCATCCTCAACCACTATCGCGCCCTGATCGCGCTGCGCAACAATCACGCCGCGCT
>JBJYXQ010000236.1:2300-21666 GCA_046260035.1 Anaerolineae bacterium | reverse complement strand
TCCGGCGGCACCGTCGGCACTTCGAGCGCCTCTGGGCGCAACGGAACAATTCCAGCCCCGCCAGAGGCAACAATCGGGGTATAGAAGGCATCAGGGTCAATATTCGAATACATCCCCACCGCAACTTCCCAAAAATTACCTTGGCGCACAGCAAAAAGCGCGGTGATCCACAGACACACAAAGCTCAATCCCAAAATAACGAGAAAGATAATGATGTCAACCGACCATCGCTGCTGTTCATCCTGGCGTTGATACCGCTTGGAAAGCGCCATGTCAGCCCCTGTATTTTCAGTCAGAGGACGCCTGCTGGGCCTCTTGGGCAGGCGCTGCTGGAAGCGTTACAGTAAACGTACTCCCAACTCCCATCTCACTGGTAACATGAATGGACCCTCCATGCGCCTCAATAATGGTCTTAGCCACATACAGTCCCAGACCCAGACCTCGCACATTGTCATCGTGGCTTTGCATCACGCGATAGAAACGCGTAAAAAGACGCTTCTGTGCTTCCTCTGCGATACCAACGCCCGTATCGATAACCTGGAAAACGACATCAGCTTGAGCGGAGGATAGACGCAGCGTTATCTTGCCACCAGCGTCGGTGTACTGATGCGCATTGCGCACCAGGTTGATAAGCGCCCATCGCAAACGTGTTACGTCAACATTGACCTTTGGCAGATTATCTTCCATCTCCAAGATGAAGGTGAGCGGCTTCTCTTCCATTTCCGCCTTCCACTCATCGTAGATATCCTGAATCATGACCGGGAGCTCGATCAATTCCGACCGGAGGCCAATCCGACCCCCAGCTTCGACTTCGGAAAAATCGAGTAGAGCGTTAATCATACCGACCAAGTTATCCGTCTGGCGACTGATCCGATCCAGGAAATTGTGTTGCGTCTGATTCAGTGCCGAACCTGCGGTCGCCCCAAGCAATGCAGTGTAGCCCTTGATAGCTGTCAAAGGCGTGCGCAGCTCGTGCGAAACGTGCGCAACAAAGGCATCCTTAAGTTGCTCGGCCTCCATTTCCGCAGTGACATCGCGCAAAACAATGACCGTCCCCAAGTTTTCGCCGTGATCACTCCCCACTGTAGCTGAATGCGCCATGTAGATCCGATTGGCGACCTGGAAACGCCGACTCTCAAGTAGCCACGGGTTCGCCCATGTATCCAGCGAACGATCCTGCTCCAGCATAGGCAGATCGCGCACAGGGCCTGAAAGGAAACGCGAGGCCGCGTCCTCAAGCATCACGGTAGCCGCTTGATTCAGCGGAACAATATTCCCCTGCGCATCTTCGAGCAAGACGCCATCACCGATGCTGGACAAAATCGAACGCATCCGGCTGGCGGTTTCTCGCTGCACCTGCAATGACGACTGCAGGGCAAGCGTGCGCTCATCAAGGCGTTCCGTCATCTGGTCAAAGGCCGTCGCCAATGTCCCAATCTCATCATTACGCTCGATGTCCGTGCGCTGTTTTAGATCGCCATCGGCCACGGCCTGCGAGGTCTTCACCAACGTGAGCAAAGGACGCGTGATACGCTGTGCTACGCCGTACCCCAAAAGGATGACGGCTCCCATCGCCAGCCCGAACACTAACACATACGTGCCACGGTTAACAGCATTCGAATTAAGAAGAAAATCCGAGGGCAAGGCCGCATCAAAAACAGCCAGTCGATCATTGCCCACCACCAGAGGCCCTCGCGAGAGTCTATAGTCGCGCCCCTCAATAGTCAAGGTCTCAATGCGAGTTTGATCTTCAGAGTACAAGATATCCTCGTAAACATCAGCCGGGATCGTAAGCGAAGATAACATCGCCGCCTGATCCTCGGCCGACAACCCCCGTGCAAACGTAGAAGCAATAGCCTGCCCATCATTCAAATAAACGGTGATCTCAGCCATCGAAGCTGCGTTGAGATTGGGGAGCAACACATCCAACGCTGTACCGACCAGTACAACACCAACGAATTCCTGTTCAAGAGCAATCGGCGCGGCAGTGAAGTAATAATACTTATGATCTATAGGATGCTCACCAATAGCACGGATCGCAGAAGAAGACGCAGAATGCTGCTGCAACAGGCGCTCAATGAGCCACACATCGCTGGCTCTGAAATCATATTCCACCAACTCGACCTGACCGTCACGTTTTAGAGCATTGAGCTGTGTTACGCCCTCAGCGTCTACAAGGATTACAACATCAACGCCTCTTGTGGTCGCTGCCGGCAGCACACGGTTGGACAATGTCGTTTTGTCACCCTCGCGCAGGGCCTCAATCACGCCTTCCGTCAGCGAAAACGTGCGGGCTGCTTCGAGATGATCAATCTCCTGCCGTGAAAAACCGGTTAAAACTGCGCGTCCGGATTCGAGAAGATGGTTATTGAAGCGCTCATCCAGCGAACTGGACAGCAGGCGTGTAACCACATAGAGACCAATCACGGCAACCGCAAAGGTCAAGATGAGATAGGGTACGATAATCTTACCGCGAATGTCAGAAACAAAACGCACTAAGGTATTCAGAATACGCTTCCAGACACTCGGTGTTGGTTGATCCTGCATACGAAATCATCTCCAACGTCTATAAGCAATGATATTCACATTGTGGCTCTATCCGAAAATTGTACTTGCGAGCGTTTCTGATGCGTCAACGGCAGATTTTCGGATAGGTTCTTTCTATGCTTACAGTAAACTCATCTTTAGTATAATCTAGCTTTAATAAGAGTCAAAACGGGGTCACGATTTCACATACGTAAATCCAAAACAGGCGAGCATTCGTAAATTCAGCACACAAAAACACCGACCTGCCAAGAACAGGTCGGTGTTGTGGTTACAAAAAACTGTCAAAATAACCGGAACCAATCCGTACCAGTAATCACGGAACAAGCCATGATCAAAAACAGGATCAGCAGAATCACGCCGCACCCCATACCGGTGCAAGAACAGCCCCGTCCAAAGCCAAATTTCTCCTGCAACCAGTCAAAAACCACGTTAAGGAACGCCAACTGCAACAATCCGGACAAACAACCTGGACGCCGATCCATAAGTCACCTCCTTGCGTTAATGTCATCCTTATATACGCAATGACAGTGCAGAGGTTGCAGACGTAACTGCGGAAGATCAGACCTCCGGCTCATCGTCAAACGGGTAATATTCAGTTCCTTGCGCAGCCGCACGGATCGCAGGATCATCCGAATAATGCCCGCGGCGCTCCGACGGCAGCAATTCGGCAATGTGTTGCATAATTTCGTGGCCAATCCTCTCCAAATGCTCGCGACGTTCGCGTCCCCGTCCTGAGGCTACAAAAGGGCCAAACGGCTTACCAACACGTACCGTCACATGCGCACGCCTGCCTTTGAGAAGTTTGGGAAATACATCGATGAAACCGTCCAGTCCTATTGGGAGAATCCGCGCGCCTGTCCGCGTCGCAATAAACGGCACGCCTGGACGCGATGGACGCAACACCGCCACCGCACTTGTCCCCTCGGGGAAGACGCCGATGATACCCTTTTGCCGTAACACCGCATCCGATGCCCGCAAGGCCAACGTCGAGCCGGTACCGCGGAAGACAGGATAGTATCCCCATAACTCGCGAAGCCAACTGATCAACGGGGGGGCGTTAGGAGTACGGAAACCACCGAGAAACTCCATCGGCCAGGGCGCAATGCGCACCATCGCCACCGGATCGACGAAGCTAAAGTGGTTTGCAACGACCAGTAACGGTCCTTCCGTGGGAAAATTCTCTTCGCCGACAATATGAAAATCTGTTAGGATACTAAAGAGTGCTTGCGTAGCGCGCCGCACAAAAGCGCGCATCAGGCGCCGTCGTGGATATTTGAATTCCTCAGCCATTGCCAAGACCTCACATAAACAAATTAAACACTATCGTACACGTACAGGTTAACGAGCCATAGCAGCCCGTAAGAAGCGTCCGAAACTTAGTTTACGCCACAAGTTCGCCAAACCCAACCGCCACTGCAATTTCCACCATGCCCAGACCGCTGCACGACGCTCTGCTGTCTCGATGGCGTGCGGTGAATACCACGCACGGACGTACAACTCAACCAGTACCGGGATTTCATCCTCAGCAGGCGGCAACAATTCTTCGTCGTTGCGGGAGTCAGCAATTTCTAACAGGCGCGCAACCAGGAGGGCGCCAAATTCATACGGAGTATTTCCGGGACGTGTACGAACCTGCAATTGTGCGGCACTTTTTCGCAAGCGGTTGTAGAGTACAGTGGCCATCTTCACAGGAGAACGACGGAGCAGCAATAGCACACTGTCAATCCCACTTACTCCCAGGATGAATAGTACCACACCGGCTATCCCGATAACGATCCACAACACCAGGGTCACAATCATTGGCGATGTCCTCTCGTCAGCTGCCTCTGAGGATGGCACCAATGGCTCCAAGTCTTGCGTCGGCCATATCTCAGGCTCTTCAGTCTCCCGAGGCCGGGAGATCGGCACGACTCCAGCGGTAGGCTCGAACTCAATCCAGCCATATCCAGGAAAGTAAATCTCGACCCAGGCGTGGGCATCTGCTTCGGTAACGACATAACGCGCATTGACCATATCATAGCGCCCAGTAGCGTAGCCAACGACCATACGCGCAGGTAAGCCCGCCGCACGTGCCAGCACCACCATAGCCGTCGCGTAGTAGTCGCAGTACCCCTCCTGTAGCTCAAAGAGGAAATAATCAGCGATATCGTTCTGTCTCGTCGGCGCAGGCACGTCCAAGGTATAGGGGAATTCTCTCAAATAACTCTCAATCGCCACTGCCCGATCATAGGGTGTCGGCTGTGTCGCGGTAAGGTCACGCGCGAGAATCCGGACACGTTCGGGCGTAGTCTCCGGCAACTGCAAATAGCGTTCTAGGATCCACTCAGGATATTCAGTGCCGGCAGCTTGCAGCCCCTCGACCGTATACACCGGTATCAATGAATCGGCACGATAGAAGCGATCCTCCGTCGTTACCGCAAACACTTCGTTTGGAGGACGCCAGGCCACCTCATAATCCTTATCCACCGAAACGAACTGTCCATCCACGTAGACTACACCACCCAATTCGCCAATAATCCGCACATTCTGGCGCAACAAGCGCGTGTTTGGGACTTCGGGGTCAGTGAATAATGCGCCAGCCTCGTAATCGGCGATGCCCATGCTACTTGTGGCCCACCCCTGGCCGAAATAGTTATCATACGTCAGGCTACGCCAGTAGTGACGCGGCACATCGATTTCCATCATGCGGTAATCCATAGAGGGATCATCCCTTACCGGTGGAATTTCGCCAGTAGTGATGACAAAAGCGACCAACCGCCTAAGCTCAGGCCCAGAGCCGATCAGGTGACGACGCGGTAAATCCGTGCTACTCAACAGTTGAGCCGGGGGTACTGGGACGGCCTCAGGTGGTTGTTGTTCAACACCAAAGGACTTCGCAATTTCCTGGACCTGGGTTTGCTCTTCTTCCTCCCGTGCAGTCAGTTCATTGAGCCAATCCGCAAACTTACGGTAAGAGAACGCTGGCAAAATGGCCGACACCAACACCAGTGCCACTGAGACACCTGCCGCCGTCATGGCTACCTCGCGCCACAAGTCCCGCGAGAAGTCGATTTTGGCGCTCATCCAATGCCACTCACGTTCACGATGCGCACTCAAGGCGATCAAAATCAACAATACGCCAAGGAAAGGCAACAGGACGCCAGACGGTTCGTAGGTGTACGCCAGCAAAAACGCGAGTAAAAAGCCGGCGGGTAAAATAGCAATAGTAGGCTTACGTTTACGACTTACCATCCAGCCAGCCCACAATGCGCACAGCCACACCACAAAGCCCCAAACCAACACCGAGCCCACAGGATCGTACGTACCGCTACCAGAAAAAATACCCGACAGCCACGCATATGCGCGCGACAGCATCGTCGTTACGCCATCCCAGACCACACCAAAAGCAGTTGGCACAGTCGCCCACTCGACAACACGCACCGGCGTAAATCCAAACTCGCCGGTTTTAAGCGAATACGAAGCCAGGTAAAGTAGTTGTTCCCAAAGCCAGGCAAACATCTGACCAACGAGAACCAACACAGCACGCACAACATCAACAATCTCACCACCTAAACGCCCCACGCGCACCAGAGTAAACACCGTGCCGAACCCCAAACCACACAGCGTCGCTAGCCAACCAGAAATCGGCAGTGCGCCGAGAACCCACCCCGTGGTCATCGCCACCAGAACAATCAACAGAACAATGGCTAATTCCAGACCGGCAACCAATTCGACCAGACCGCTCGCAAAGATACTCAAAGCGATCAACAACAACAACCAAAGGACCATCTCCCGGGAGGTTATCCAGGACACAAAACGACCTACAAGGCCGGAACGATTACGATCTGTCATGCGCGCATACATTACGTCAGTGACCTCCAAGGCATTTCGGCCAGGCGGTAAGAAGGCACAGCACGCCCAGTCCCCAATGTTCGCCATCCCCACCGGCCCTGCTGGCCGGGGCGCGTCTCCGGTCGGTCAAGGATGTCCCTGGTGATGCAATAATTGGCGACGTTCAAGCCCATCAATGCGGCTTCCACCAGAGCCGTGTCGCCCTCCCCGCCAAAAGAACCCGGATCCAGCAATAAGACCGTGGGAACTGCGCCACGCCGGATCAACGGCACCAAAGATTCCACCCAGTCAACACTGCCTGATGGCGTGATGATGATAATGCTGGTATGATGACCAAGACTAGGCTGCAGGCGCGTGATAACCTCGGCGAGTGGGCGCGTACCTCGAGAAATCAACGCGAGAGAACGCAAAATTTCCCAACGACGGCCCTCACCCTGCTCCGGCGGCAACCAGATCAGATCCTTGCTATAGGCCGCCAGCCCCACCGAATGGCGCATACGGATACCCTGATCGGCCAGCGATGCCGCCAGGATGATACCATGCTCGTCGGTCGCATCTTCAGCCTCTCCCGACTGCACATCCTTATCCATATCCAACAAAATCCACCAGTCGCCGGAGGGCGTACCGTCAAAAAGCCGCACATACAGATCATCACGGCGTGCCGTCGTGCGCCAATGAATCCAGCGGCGGCTGTCACCAGAGACGTACTCTCTAACGGTGGCGGCACTTACGGTGCGATCAATCGTGTTGGGACGCGGTCTGCCATCGCCAGAGCGTCCGCCAGGCGCAATTTGGATGTTCGGCAAAGGGACAATCGGGGGAAGCACCAGCAGGGGCAAAGCTGAGGCATAGGGCAGCGAGACCGAAAATAATCCAAAGGGATCGCCGGTACGCAAGCGCGTCGGCCCTAGGACAAAGAGGCCACGCCGGTTGCAGATCGCCTCGGTATGCCAGCGCAACGAATCCCGTCCAGGCAAACCAGTTCCGCGACTGGCGTGGTAATCTGGCAAGGTCGATTGATCGTCCACTTCGACCCAGACACCCGGCGCCCACCCTTCGTTGCGCAGCGTAAAACGTTCCACCAGGCGGTCGCCCACCTGCGCCCAGCCAAAACGCATCTCGCGCGTAAGATCAAGGCCGCGGGCCAAAGAGCGTGCCCAGAAATAGCCCAGGATCAAAGCACCACCCAGGCCGATATACAAAACTCGCCACCCGCGATATGGCGCAACCAGATCCGTGACTGCAGCCGCAATCACCAACACGGGCAATAGCCAGGAATTCAGCTTGATCTTCGACGCACGACTTTTCGCGCTTTTGTTTGCGGTCATAGGATCAACTCAGCGGTCAGTTCTCTGTGCGGATTTGCTCTCTGGAACGGGAACCCCCTCAAGAATCGCCGCCGCCACCTCTTCCGGCACAATGTTGCGTAGACGGGCGCTCGGGCTCATAAGCAGGCGATGCGCTAACACCGCGGGGGCAATTGCCTTGACGTCGTCAGGGAGTACGAAATCACGCGCATGGAGGGCCGCCCGGGCCTGTCCAGCACGATAAAGCGTCAGGCTAGCGCGTGGACTGGCCCCCAGGTAGATATCATCGTGTTGGCGCGTCTGCTGCACCAAACGTACAATGTACTCTTTAATCGCAGGGGCAACGTAGATCGATTTGATGCTCTCCTGCGCCGCAAGTACTTCCTCGGTATCGGCTACCGGCTGCAAATCCTCTACGGGATGATGGTACTGTTGACGATCTAGCACTTCGATTTCGTCCTTCACTGCGGGATACCCCAGGTTGATGCGCATCAAAAAACGGTCCAATTGCGCCTCCGGTAGAGAGAACGTCCCTTCGTATTCCACAGGGTTCTGCGTCGCCATTACCATAAACGGCTTCGGCAGAAAATGGGTGACGCCATCGACCGTGATCTGACGCTCCTCCATCGCTTCCAACAACGCCGCTTGGGTCTTAGGCGTTGCCCGGTTGATCTCGTCGATCAACACAATCTGCGCCATAAGTGGTCCCGGCTGAAAAACGAACTCGCGCGTGGCCTGGTTAAAGATCGATACACCGGTCACATCGCTGGGTAACATATCGGGAGTGAACTGAAGACGACCAAAAGAGCAGCCGAGTGAACGAGCCAAACTGCGTGCTAGCATCGTCTTGCCTACGCCAGGCACATCCTCGATCAATAAGTGCCCCTGACTCAACAAGCCAATTACCGCCAATTCGACCACCGCACGCTTACCGACAATGACGCGTTCAACGTTGTCCACCACCCGCCGAGCAAAGTCCTGTACACTTGCCATATCACATCCTCCAGAACGAGATTAGTAGCCGATTTGCGCCAAAGTATAGCATAATTCATTAAATGCCACAATAGCCAGGTGTCTAGTATCAGTAGATCACAAATTGTCACCCCTCACGCCCACTGCTACGCAGCGGCGCGTTCGGAATGACAGTGGGCTGGCCGTGCGCCACGTGTCAAACCGCACTTTTAAAAAATCCCGATCTACTGATTATAAATGATAAGTGTAAACCTGAAGTTTGTCATCTATCAAAAGATAGATTGTGGGATTGATACTCACATTGCACTTCCTTGATTTCCGAGGTATCATTTGCCCCATTCAGTATATAGTAAGAGGTATTAATGAAACTGCAAAGTGCGACTGCTGCCCTACCCGATGGCCCCATCGTCACTATGCGGCTGCCGGGTGTACCAGAGCCTGGACCCGGAAATCTAGCCCTATTTGCCGCGGCGCGCAATGTTGCGGCATCGCACGCCTTTGTTTCCGGCCCAGGCGCAACAGCAACAGCACTTTGGGTCGCGCGCGCCGGCGCACCGGTGACTTACTGGACAGAGAATGCCGCCGAAGGGCAATCGTTGGAAGCCAGCTTTGCCCACAATCGATTGCCAGCTCCGCATTGTTTTGTGCAAGCTGACTTCGCTGGATTGGAGTCTGCGACCTGCGAAGCTGCTTTCCTCCACTTATCCCGTGGCAGAGAGATACAGGAGGAAATGCTACGGCTGACGGCTGCAATGCTACGCCCTGGAGGAAGATTAGTCTTCGTCGGTGCGACCCGCGAGGGGGTCAAAAGCGCGCTCAAGCTGGCACAAACCATTTTCGGGCGAGCCGGCATCGTCGTCCGCAAAGGTGGCTATCATGCGGGATTGGCAACGCGCCCGGATGGCGATTTCCACCTTCCCACCATCGGTCGCAGCGAACGCGATATTGTTGTCGATGGCGCGCCGACGCGGTTGGTGAGCTATACGGGAGCCTTTGCCGCCGATCGCCTCGATGAAGGGGCAGCAGCCCTCATCGCCGGAATGCAGATTCCCTCCGGGGCACACGTCCTCGATCTGGGCTGCGGTACGGGACTGGTAGGGTTAGCGGCGCTACGGCGCGGAGCCCAGGCTACGCTAACAGATGTCTCCGCGCGGGCTGTTCTTTCTGCACGGGAAACACTGGCCGCTAATGGTCATCCCGATGTCCCCGTCGTCCATGCTTGTGGCGCAGCGACCGTCGAGACAGCAACCTGCGACATCGTCGTCGCTAACCCGCCGTTCCACCAGGGACACGGCCTTAACTTCGAGGTTGCACAATTCTTCATCGAGGAGGCAGCTCGCGTGCTCAGGGCCGGTGGCAGGCTCTATCTGGTCGCCAACGCTTTTCTCAACTACGAGCCATGGCTACGAGCCCGTTTCGCCAAGGTACAACAGGTACGAAACGATCAGCGCTTTCGCGTCTGGGAAGGGACAAAATAGCACATTAACCATACAAGAAAAACCCGGGATTGCATAATACAATCCCGGGTTGCGATCGTTCTTTCAGACCATCAAGCGTAATTACTCACGCGCGCCTAATTGCCGGTCCAACATGAACAGGCCATTGGGATGATCACCGACCATCTTGAACTGGTCCACGATCGTGCGAGCATTGTCCTCTTCCTCAACCTGCTCCTTGATATACCACTGGAGGAAAACCTGTGAAGCGTAGTCCTTTTCCGCCACGGCGACTTCGTAGAGGGTATGAATCAGGCTCGTGACTTTCTGTTCGTGGGCATAGGTTGCTTCAGCCACGGCCAACAGTGAGTCATACTCGACCGGCGGTTGCTCAATCGCTTCCAAAACCACCCGCCCACCGCGTTCCACGATGTAATGATAGAATTTCAGGGCATGTTCCAATTCCTCTTCGGCTTGCTCGCGCATCCAATGCGCGTAGCCTGGCATGTTGACCGAATCGCAATACGCCGCCATCGCTAAATACATATACGAGGAATAATACTCCGCCTGAATCTGCTTATTGATCGCATTCTCCATAGTCTTGCTCAGTTCCATAGGTTCGCTCCTTTCATCGCTATTCTATAACATTTATGACCAATTTCCACGCGCAAGGCGTTCTTGCATACGATCCACGACCTCTTGTATCACGGTGTCCAAGGCATACGCACCGGGCTGGGTCTCCACCGAGCTTTCCAACGTCTCACACAGATAGACAATCCAGCCAGCCCATTCTTCGGGTGGCAGGTGGGCCAGGGTGGTTGCAGCGGTATGCATCGCGCTCTGTACCACACTTCGAGTTACCATGCGAAATCCTTTCCCGACACTATCTTCTGTATAATCCTCAGTGTAATACAATTCGGAGGTAAGTCAAAAAAAGACGGCAAAAGGAGAATTCGATTCTCCTTTTGCCGTCTTTAGTCTTTCAATGGAACTAAAATATCATAGAGCCTGCGCTACATCCTGTATCACCCAGTGAGGAGCAGAAATCGCAGATGCACCGACCTGTATTCCATCCCATAACGCTAGGCGTTCCCCAAACGCTGCGGAGACGCCGATCATACGGCAACGCGCCAAAAGCCAGCGGCGCATTTCCACGACAGTCACAGCAGGATAATTGCCAACCTGGGCAAGCGATGCACTGTACTGCATCAACCACAAATCGGCTTCAAGACTTAGTAACGCCGGTAGAGCCTCCACGATATCGCGTGCAGCGGTCCAGGTATCAGCCTCCAGAAGGTTCAGCATACCGTCCAACAAAGAGACGTGCGCTTCACCTAAAACATACGACATCCGCCGATAAATCGGCGTGATCAAATCAGGATATTCGGCCAGGAAATCCATCATCGTTGCAGAATCGTCGATCTGTAACGCGCGCTGCCACAGGGCCGGATCAACATCCTCGGGACAGGGGATATCTTCAGATGATAGCTCAGCGAAAGCCACATCGATTCCTACCACCCGGCAACGCATCAATACCTGGCGGTGCTGTGCGAGCATACGCACGATCTCCGCATCCTTGTTGCGCGCCATCATCGTCACCAATATGTCATCAGCCACATCCGTCAACAGTTCGCGAGAATGGGCCTCCAGCACACATCGGGCTTCAACCCACGAGCCGGCAGCGACAAAGGCTTCCAAAGCATCCAGCACGGCCTGTAACATAGCTTCCGTCTGCAAGCGAAGCGATTCGTCTTCATTGTACTTCCGAGAGTCTATAGAATTCATCATGGTCTCCTGGCCATTTAAGATAGGTGATGGCGTATGCATCTTGCTTCTATTCTAGTATGGCTGGAGTGGAGAAGTGTTACAAAATCATTACAAATTGGTAGGTAAATAACAAACATTGGTGAACATGCGGTTTTTGACGAATCGCGCTTGATGGTATAATTAAAGCAGAAGGTTTTTTCAGGGAGGGCAAAACCGTGGAAATACGTCAAATGATAAAAATCTTGTTGCGCTGGTGGTGGCTCGCGCTTATTCCCGCAGTCATCGTCGGTGGTTATACAGTCCTGACGTATCAACGCCCCGGGACACCATACCAAGCCGTGATGCGCTTCGCTGCGGGTAGCGAGCCGGCAGATGAGCTTTCGCCGGACTACGACCGTTACTATGCGTGGCTGTCGTCCGAATACATTGCCAACGCCCTAGCCGACATTGCCGTGACAGGGACCTTCGCCGAGAACGTCGCTGCACGGCTCAATGATGACGGGCTAATGGCTGACCCCCGTGCTATCCAGGGTTCAATTGTCAGCGATAACGCGCAGTCCGTGTTTGTCATCTACTTCACCTGGCCTGACCCCGAGCAATTACCCTACATCGCCGATGCTATCAGCGCCGAATTAACGGAAGACGGTGCAGCGTACTTCCCGCAACTGCGCGCGACTGGCAGTGTGGCACGCCGTGTCGATACGCCCAGCGCTACAGCACAGCCTCCTTCGTTGAGTGCACAATTACTCGGACCAGGGTTGCGCATTCTCTTGGCTCTCGCCGTCGGCATCGGACTAGTGGCGTTAGCGCATTACTTCGATCCGATGGTGCGTGAACGCGCAGAACTGGAAGGGCTGGGCGTTCACGTGCTCAGCAGCATTCCCAAACAGCGCGCATAATCCGCAGACTCTCTCCGAAAACGAAAAAAAACCGCGAGGACCACCGTCCTCGCGGTTCAATCAAGATCCTTCACATCGACGATTACCTTAACTCCAGCAAGCGGTCGATTTTGGAACGGTCGAAACCGACGATGGTATGGCTTCCGACGCGAATGACCGGTACACCTTGCTGTCCGCTCATCCGCTGCATATCTCGCGCAGCGTGCGCATCGCGCGAAACATCAACATCCGTAAAACGGATACCACGGGTCCGCAGGTATTGCTTCGCGTGACGGCAATGCGGACAAGTCGGCGTTGAAAATACAATTACTTTGGGTTGTCGCTTCTTCTCACTGTTCATCCTGTACTCTCCTACAATATAATAGACTATCTTATTGTTATTATAAACTTACACATCGTTTTGTCAAATGATTTTCCAGCTACGCTTTTATCATTCTCACTGGACTTCAGGGGAATGCGCCCATTTGCAGATTTGTGCGGCTGAAGCCGCTGTTAAAAAGGGTGTTTTGCGGTTGTGGACGACGCCCGCAACCGCAAAACACCCCAAAACCAAATGGCTTTAGCCACACGATTTATTTGCGCGACGTGTAATTGTTCAGCGTTCTCCCAGAATGTGGTAAATTTGGAGAATGACAGCCCCTGATTTTCCGACCAGCGCTGCTTGCCATCTTTCGTGAGTATGCTATAGTCACAAGCGTAATTGATACTGGCGTAGAGAGAAAGGAGAACCCGAATGAGATGTCCGTACTGTAGCTCCAACCAAACCAAAGTCATCGATACGCGCAGCGATGCGCAAGGCAACGTGAGAAGACGGCGGGAATGTGATGACTGCGAGCGACGCTTCAGTACCCTAGAACGGGCCATCCTGACCTCGCCTTTGGTTATAAAGCGCGACGGCCGCCGCGAAGAGTTCGACGGCCACAAGCTAATCTCAGGGCTACGGACGGCATGTGCGCGGCGCCCCATCTCCGCAGAGGATTTGGAACGCATCGTTGAACGTGTAGAGTACGCCATCCGTCAAACGGGGCGCACCGAAGTTCCCAGCCACGTCATTGGGGACATCGTTGTCGATGAATTGCGGCAACTCGACGAGGTGGCCTACATCCGCTACGCCATTGTTTACCTTGGCTTAGGCGACCTGGAATCCATCCGCAACGAGATTGAACGTCTCCGCGCCAACCGACGTTAAGAAATCAAACAATCACACAGGGCGGGACCATAACCCGCCCTGTGTTTTTTAGTCGGTAAATGTTAAGCAATTTTCACAATACGGAATTCAATCACGCCCACTGGCGCTTCCACCGTGACTGTATCACCAACAACACGCCCCATCAATGCTAAGCCTAAAGGTGATTCGTTTGAAATCTTACCCTTTGTCGGATCAGCTTCTAACGGACCAACGATGTGATAGGTTTCCTCATCATCGTAGCCGTCCTCGACGACCGTCACTAGACTGCCAAGGGCTGCCCGCCCATCGGTCACAACCGGACCTTCGATCACCACGGCATGCCGCACCGCTGCCTCAATCTCGCGAATGCGACCCTCGAGAAAGCCCTGCTCCTCTTTTGCCGTGATGTAATCCGCATTTTCCGAAAGATCGCCTTGCTTGATCGCTGCACTCAATCGCTGTGCCAGAGCCACGCGACGAACGTTGACTAGCTCATCCAATTCTGCCTTGAGTTTTTCTAAACCTTCAGGTGTGATGTATACAGGTTTGTTTTCTACCATTTCAGTGCCTCCAATTTACCTCCCCCTGTTCTTCAGAATTCGTCCATATAAAAAATCAAGCCCCCGGCCCTGGATTGTGGCCGGGGGCTCGATATTAGGTAACAATCAATCCGGCCTGACGACGAAAGCGCTACGCGACAAAGTCGTCAATGTGTGCACGCCCGTAGGCGTGACCAAAACATTGTCTTCAATACGTACACCGCCTATACCTTCGAGATAAATCCCCGGCTCAACCGTGAATGTCATCCCCGGCTCGAGCACCTGAGCATTACCAGCGACAATGTAGGGCGGTTCGTGCGCCTCCAATCCCAGGCCATGGCCGGTACGATGTGTGAACTTCGCACCATACCCTGTAGCCGTGATGACGGCACGTGCCGCCGCATCGACGGCCTGCGCCTCGACACCAGGAGCGACTGCAGCCCGGCCAGCCTCGTTGGCGCGCAGCACAATCTCGTGGACGTCCGCCAATTCACCCTCTGGCTCGCCGAAAACAACCATGCGCGTCAGATCAGAGTCGTAGCCATCCACAACCGCGCCCCAATCCACCACCAGCCAATCGCCCGGCTGGAAAGGACGGTGCGCCGGGTGCGCATGAGGCATCGCGCCGTTTGGTCCCGCGCAAACGATCGGCGCAAAGGCCAGAGCATCAGCCCCATTGGAGAGCAGGGCAGCGATCAGCAGAGCGGCAGCCTCACGCTCGGTCATGCCTACACGAAGTTGCGGGACCCACAATGTAAAGGCGCGTTCCGCAACGGCAACCGCCCGCTGCATCGCGTCCAATTCTGCGTCGCTCTTGACCATACGCAACGCAGCGAACAGATCATCGGCGGGAACCAAGTCCGCACCCGGCGCATACCGTTGCAAGATGCGAGATTCCAATAGACGCATCCGCAGAGCCTCCACACCCAGGCGCGCATCCGCCAACTCCAACGTGGCGCACGCCTCGTGGAAAGCTAACGCATAGCCCTCCTCATCGGTGTAGGTGAAGACCTCAAATCCAGCCGATGTAGCCTTCGACGCCTCGAACTCCGGCAGCACAAACGCAGGCGGCTCGTCGACAGGACACAGTGCCACGACTGGTCGTTCGCTGACGAAGAAAGAAAGCCCGGTCGCATAGAATAGATTCGGCCCTGGCATCAATGCCAGCGCATCCAGCCCACGGCTTTCTGCTAGTTGCGTCATCTGTTCAACGCGTATCATACAGCCTCCAACAATGTGATACAATAGGCAACGAACTTAATGAATTCTTCAAATCTAAAACTTATACTATGGTCACTATCACAGAGGAGTAACAATGATCGTCCAGATACCCCTCGGCATCCTGGAAGCCAACTGCTATCTCGTTTACGACGAAGCCAACGGCGAAGGTGTCATCGTCGACCCCGGCGGCGACACAACTCCGCTGCGCCGGGAAATCGAACAGCGGCACGTCAAAATCAAGGCCATCCTCAATACCCACGGACACTTCGATCACAGCGCCGGCAACGCCGAACTAGCATCCCTCAATGTCCCACTCGGCATCCATCCGGATGATCGCAATCTGCTCGCAGAAGGCGGCGGCGCGGCCTGGTTTGGTTTTCCCACAGGTCCTGCGATGCACCCCACCATCGAGTTAACCGAAGGATTTGAATATGCGGTGGGGAATCTGTGTTTGCACGTCCTCACGACGCCGGGACACACCCCCGGCAGCGTGTGCTTCTACATTCCCGAGGAAAACGCCCTGCTCACCGGTGATACGCTCTTCGCGGGCGGCATTGGGCGCAGCGACTTGCCCGGCGGCGATCCACGCGCCCTGACGGCAAGCCTCACCCGATTGCTGACACTACCACCCGAAACTGCAATCTATCCGGGACACGGTCCAACGAGCACACTGGCGCAGGAAAAACGCCATAATCCCTGGCTCAGACTAATCGCAAACCGCTGAAATAATGTACAAGCATTCAGCCGTTAGCTTTTAGCTGTCAGCAAAAATGCTCAAAACCCAGTCGCAATCCCCGAGATGAAACAACATCGGGCTGTCGAGGCATCAATGCAGACCTAAAAGCTGATGGCTGACAGATGGTCGCTGAAAGCTACCCTGTAATCAGACGCAACAGGCCGATCAGACTCAGCCCAAGTTTGAGAGCCTCGCCCGCCGACGGTACAGGGAGTTCTTCTTTACCCTCTTCATTCACCTTGACATTGCTATTAAAGTACAGCAACCCAGCCAGAGCGCCAATCAATGTTCCCACCGCGCCGCCAATCAACAAAGTCCGTGTCTTATAGTTCATAGCGACCTCCTCAAGAATAATTTTTCAACCATTGTCGTCGCCATCTGCGCCTTCGTATGGACGCTGATCAAAGGATCAACGACTTTTCTGGATGCCTGTTCGACAACATCGTGCGCCTTCCGGGCATAAACTTGCCCTAGCTTAAGATATTGCTTAGCAAGCTGCTGAAGCCGATACACACCGTACACCAACGCCGATAGGAGGGCCAGCGGTATAACAGCAATCACCAGCGCTTCCAAACTTAGAAAAATCAATGCGATGTCCCGCGCAGTTCCCATACGTCCTCCCTGAATCAGCGAATACCTCAATCTTCAATCCCAAGTATACTCGGTTCGGCGATACAAACAAGTCGACGCAGACAGAGCATAGAAGTCTCACAAAATACCTGGTTTGACAAGTTCTGTTACGAAAACGAGGGCTGTAGGTTGCAGACAATAAACATTGAGGCTTTCACAGTGCGCCAAGGTTGCGATTAAGCATCTCTGCGGTAACATAGATGCTATGAACAAGGCTTTATCGACAGCGAGTGTTGCCAAACGCCTATACACGTGGGAACGATGGGCCGTCGTCGTTATGCTCCTGCTCGCATGGGGGCTGCGTTGGATAGCGCTGCTGGAGGTGCCTCCCGGCTGGCGTGACGACGACCTCATAGAATTATACACTTTCTCATGGGAGATCCTGCAAAACGGCCCACAGATCTACTTCTCCGGCGCCTCGGGCCACGAACCACTTTATCACACCATCCGCGCGCCGCTATTGGCCCTGGCCGGTTTGAACCAGGCTTCGGCGCGATGGCAGGCTGCCGTATTCGGTACGTTCGCCGTGCTGTTGACGTGGGCCGTGGGGCGACGACTCTTCACCCGCGAGGTGGGCTTGCTGTCCGGCGCGCTGGTCGCCGCCTCTTTCTGGGCGCTGATGTACAGCCGCGTCGCGATCCGCCATATCGGCGTACTGCCGTGGGCGCTTCTGGCGATCTATTGTGCCTGGCGCGTGCTCCAAGATGAAAACACACACTCCTCACGCACCGCGGCTTTGGGCCTCGCTATCGGCACAGCGGGCGGCATATACACTTACTACGCCGGTCGCCTCATCCCGGCCCTATTGAGCGTTGCCCTTCCATTTGTTGGAGGGCGCAAAGGACGCTGGAAGCCATACCTGGCAGCGTTGGCAGGTGGGGTGCTCCTGGCCGTTCCAATGTTCTGGGCAGCGTCACACATCCCCGGCGCGGACGCCCGGGTGAACGAGCTGGCCGCCCCACTCCACGAGTTGCGCGCCGGTAACTGGCACCTGCTCCTGGAAACGACATGGACGACCCTCGGCATGGCACATGCCAAAGGCGATCCCGAGTGGCTCTACAATATCGCCGGGCGTCCGGTGTTCAGCATCGCGGGCGCGCTGCTCTTCTATCTCGGCATCTTCACGCGATTGGTACACTTGAACCAGGCAAATGCACGGATGATGCTGCTGTGGCTCGGTGTAGGAGTTGCACCCGCGTTCATCAGCCTGCCGCCGTCGAGTTACGGCCACACGATTTTAGCATTACCAGCCGTCTACATCCTTATGACAATGCCAATGAAGGCCGCCGCGCGGCGCTGGCGGTGGACGGCTATCCCGCTATTCACGCTGACGCTCGCCCTGGTCGCAGGACGCGATCTTCCCGATTATTTCGTGAAGTGGCCACAAGAGTCTATGGTACGCTTCCTGTATCGTGCCGACTACCGTGCGTTGGCGCAGTACCTCGACGATCAGCCAGAGATCGAAGATGTTGCCGTAGGGAGTTTCCTCTTTGGTTCATGGGACAAAGTGGCCGTGGAAACCGATATCCAACGGCAAGACGCGGCCTTACGCTGGGTCAATCCGGAACGAGCCTTGGTCGGCAGAACGGAACCGATTCGCTTCTATGTACAGGACGAGAATGCATACGCACTACAGTTCCAAACACTGCTCGCTACCGCACCGCGCATCGAAGCGCCGAGAGGGATGCAGGGAATGCTGCTCACGTTACCCGAACCGCCGGATGAAGCGCTCAAAGTCGATGTCGATGGAACGCCATTAGCCGTGCAACCCTTCGCCAACGCATTGGCCTTGCAAGCTGTAGCCTGGGATGGCGAAGCAGCAATTACGTGGTGGACCGTCATCGGCGATCTCCCGCTGCCACCCGAAGCACTGATCCCCAATCCGCCACCACCGGGTGTCTACAATGGGCCACGACTGAGCGTCTTCGCCCATCTCAGCACAGCGGACGGGGACTTCATCACAGGCGATGATGGCCTGTGGGTCGATCCGTACACACTGCGTGTCGGCGACCGTATCGTGCAAGTACACCATTTCGCTCTGCCGGAGGACGCGCCCGACGGGCCGCGCATTCTGTCTATAGGGCTATACGACCCGCTGACCGGCGAGCGCTGGCTGCGCCCTGACGGCACGGACACAGCCGTAGTATCCGGGCCGTAACACTAGTGCAGCAAGGCGCAAAGTCCCTTCCCAGGTAATGATGCTCAGAGGGGGATCTGGCGATCCCCTTGAAGCTGCAAACCAGTCACATCACTTCTGCCGCAAATAGTAGAACGCCGACACGCGCGCAACCACCCGTCCACGCTCATCCTGCA
>JBJYXQ010000236.1:0-2200 GCA_046260035.1 Anaerolineae bacterium | reverse complement strand
CGCAAATAGTAGAACGCCGACACGCGCGCAACCACCCGTCCACGCTCATCCTGCACTTCGATGGACAGCGTGACGTCAGCTTTGCCCTCGGCTTGCACGGCAACCCGGCTTTCAGCGACTTTGGTATCAGGCACCGTGACTTCGCACAGCAAGTCGCTGCGCGAAGGACGAATGTAGTCGATCTCCATCCGGCGGGCCAGCACTGTGCAGCTATCCTGCTCAAATGCAGAAAGCATTGCCACACCACCGGCAATCTCCGCCAAGGAGAAAATCGCGCCAGCGTAGACAATGTCTAGGTGATTCTTGATCGGCGGGCCAAAGGGCATCCGCAATCGTGCGTGGCCCGGTTCGACGACTTCGACCTCTAATCCCAGAAAATCCGCTACAGGCACCTTTTCTTCGATCAAGGATTGTACATCACTGGCATCCACTTTTACACCTCCGAGACACGGATGACGATCACACAACTATACCATTTTATGTAAAGCGCAAGATTGTGTCAACGCACGGTGCTCCTTCGGTAAGATTTTCTTTTGATTTGACCCGCGCGAGCACTTGCCAAATACACAACTTAGCGGCACAATACACGTGAGTTGCCAACAAACCGGTCTGTCGCCAATGAATAGCCAATGACCAAAAACTGATAACTTGCTATCGAAAGGAGATGCTATGTCAAAAACAGTCCTGGTTCCTATCGCCAACGGGACCGAAGAAATTGAAGCGGTGTGCATCATCGACACGCTGCGACGTGCAGGCGCTGAGGTGACAGTTGCTTCTGTCGAAGCGACGCTCCAGGTGACGGCCTCACGGGGCACGAAACTGGTCGCCGACGCCCTCATCGCTGACTGTGCCAGCGCCATTTATGAGTGCATCGCTATCCCTGGTGGAATGCCCGGCGCAGAACATCTGCGCGACTCCGAGGTGTTGACGGCACTACTAAAACAACAACACGATGCGGGCCGTCTCTACAGCGCGATCTGCGCTGCACCTGTCGTCGTGCTACAATACCATGGTCTTCTGGCGGGACGTGCCGCAACATGCCATCCCTCTTTCGTGTCACAACTCGAGAACCCGGTGCATGTAGAAGAGCGCGTGGTTGTAGATGACACGGTCACCGGTCGCTGCATCACCAGTCGCGGCCCCGGCACAGCCATCGAGTTCGCGCTGGCGCTAATCGAGACCCTGTACGGCGAAGAGAAAGCACGCAAAATCGGCGATCAGATGTTGGTGAAATGCTCTTAAGATTGAACTGATATTTTTACCACAAAGGCCCAAAGTCACGAAGCTGTTACAAGTTCCCCTTTGTGCCTTCGCGCCTTAGTGGCCTATTTTCTGATTTTTGGGAGGATTAAATGGACTTGCATGACAAAGTAGCCCTGGTAACAGGCGGAAGTTCAGGAATCGGGAAAGCGACGGCGCTAGCATTTGCACAATGCGGGGCAAAGGTCGTCATTGCCAGTCGTGGGCAAGCGCACGGTGAAGCAACCGTCGAGGAGATCAAAGGCCTCGGCGGCGACGCGCGCTGGATTCAAACCGACGTTTCGAAGGCAGATCAGGTTGAGGCCATGGTTCGAGGAACTATCGAGGCGTATGGACGTCTGGATTACGCCTTCAACAACGGCGGTAGCGGTGGCAAAGGCGGCTGGATCGTTGACATCCAAGAGGTCGATTGGGATGCCACCATCGATGGCTTTCTTAAAAGCGTGTGGCTATGTATGAAGTTCGAGTTGATCGAAATGCTCAAACAGGGAAACGGTGCCATCGTCAATAACTCATCGGTCGATGGGCAACGCGCGTTCCCCTGGGATCCCGTCTACTCCGCTGCCAAGCACGGCGTCCTGGGCCTCACCAAGTCCGCTGCATTACAGTACGCGGACAAAGGCATCCGCATCAACGCCGTCTGCCCCGGCTGGATTCGCACACCGCCAATCGAAGATATGCTCAAGCACAATCCTGAATCCAAACAGGGGATGTTACAGCACCAACCCATCGGACGACTGGGTAAACCGGAAGAGGTCGCCGAAGCCGTCGTTTGGCTATGCTCAGACAGCGCCTCACTCATCGTCGGCACGGCACTGGCAGTGGATGGTGGCTATCTGATCATTTAAAAGAGTTGATAATGTCAGGAGGATAGGGAAATCGAACTTCGCGAGATACACCTCGAATTTTGCAAATCCGCTTGTGCATTGTATACTCGAAT
>JBJYXQ010000235.1:0-1563 GCA_046260035.1 Anaerolineae bacterium | reverse complement strand
CCATCAGCCGCGCTGTTCTCCGGACTGGGTTTGTCTCCATCCGTGGAGGCGGCGTCAGTATGTCTACCGCTTTCAAGCGGCCCTGGCATCGACCTGCTCTTGGCGCAATACGAGGCGTTCCATCATCTTCAGGTCGCGGTCGCGCAAGTTGAGGGCCGCGTCGACCCAGATCTCGACGCTTTGGCGCAGTTCTTCGTAGGTAATCGGATTCACGGCATCTCGTAATTTGCGCAATGCCTGGTAGCCGTTGCGGGCACGCTCTTCACGTTTGACGTATTCCTGCACCGCCGCCTCGCCGGCGTTTGGCGCCACGAGGACATCCACCAGACCCATGTCATACAGCTCCTCCGCGCTGTAAAGCTTGCCGCTCAGGATGATTCGCTCGGCACGCTTCGCATCGAGTTTCCGCGATAGCAGGGCGTAGGCCCCCATTCCTGGAAAGAGGTTGAACAGGATTTCCGGAAAGCCCATTTTGGTGCCCTGCTCCGCAATTAGGATATCGCTGGACAGGGCAGTCTCAAAGCCTCCGCCGAGCGCGTCACCTTGCACGAGGGAGATCGTCGTTACTCCGCTGTCAAAGCCACGGATGTTGGCATGCAGGGCATCGATGCAGCTTCTGCCATAGGCCAAGAGGGCGTCCCGATCACCCTGTTGGATGAGCCTGCGGAACAGCGCGAGGTCTCCGCCGAGACTGTATACGTCTGTTATCGCCGACGCGCTAACATGATACCGGATGCCATGCTCGCTGGCGTATTTGCGCAGATAGTTCACCCAGCTGTTCAACTCGCCGAGCAAGGTCCTGTTGAAGCAGGGCCTGGGTGTTGGCTGCATGTAGCACCAGGCAATCGGGTGCTTGCTATCGTGGAAAATCTCGATCTGTTGATATTTTTGTTGCGGGATACGGGTGCAGATAGGAGTAACGACAGACATGGTAATCTCCAAAGGGCGTTGGTGGTTGAAGAGGCCGACTTGAGCGTGGACGCCGGCCGTGCAGAAATTAATGTCGCGTTCGGTAGACTACGTCAACGCGAATATCGATACGCTCGAACCTACGTCGTTGCGTATTCCCGGTTCATTGAATACCGCAGCCGTTGTGGCATGACGATCTGCGGTGTCCTGAGAACCCGCTGTCTGGACAATGCGTATTTTCGGCGCGGTAGCGGTCCCGGCCTATTGCCTTCCGCCCAGGCTGTCAGCGGGAGTCCAGCGCGTTTTTTGGTCTTTCAGCGCGGGTGCGATACTGGCCCATCAGTGTCGCGCGCTTCACCTGCGTTCTATAAGGTAATCGAAGCACACTCACCTGGTGCAAGTCCAAGTAATTTGCACTGTCTCTCGATCGGCCAGGCTCAAATGCCAGCAGTGTGTTTGGCAGTCAGTGGCAACCTCGTCTCCCAAGCCAATAGAGCAGGTCACCGACGTTTGTGGACGTCCGTCGATGAGGAGCAAGGAGTTGAGCTAAATGAGCAGTTTCCGATCCTGGTCGCGCCCCGGTTTACTGCACGCGGCGGCGTCTGTCGGGCGAAATGAGGATCAGGACTCGCGCTGGGCGCGCCTCTCTGTTAT
>JBJYXQ010000234.1:2955-7792 GCA_046260035.1 Anaerolineae bacterium | reverse complement strand
TCAGTTGAGGATGGTCTTGTACCAGGACTATCGCATTTCAAGTTTCCCCCTCCCCGCCCCTCCCCCGCGCGAAGCGCAGGGGGAGGGTAATAACTTTTTCTGTGTGTTTTTGGGCGAGCGACGCTCGCCCAAAAACACACAGCTTGATTCCCCCCCTTCCCGCATGCGGGAAGGGGGTTAGGGGAATGGGTGATATCTTGTCAAACCATAAATTGAGAAGATAAAAGGTCAAATGCGATAGCGCTAGGTCTTGTACCTCTTGCAACCAATCCACAATCTGGATATACTAAAGTCAGTGGAATGATTCGATAATTGCAATTCCCCCTCAGCTATAGTTAACGCTTTGCGAAAACGAAAGGAGTAAACGCTATGGCCGAAAAAATCTGTTGTGTGTGCCACCGTCCCATCAGCCCGGAAGAAACCCGCACGCTTGGGGGCCGAACTTACTGCGCGCAGCACTACGCCAAAGCCACGCAAGATCGTCCCGGCCTCTGGCGCGCCGGGCTGGGCATGATCGTGGGCCAACTGATCTTCGTGCTACTCGTCGAAGTCCTGGTCAGCGTCTTCAAGCCGACGCTCTCTGGTTGGATGTTGGACGTGGCCGGGTTGATCCTGGCCCTGGGCGCGGCGTTGATCTGGCTCATCTTCTTCTACCAGCAAGATCGCCTGGAACCGGAGCCGAAAGGCTACATCCTCGGCATTTTCATCCTTGGCGCGCTGGTCGCGCAGGGCGTGGGCATCCCGCTGAAAGAAAATGTTTTCGAGGTGGGACACTGGCTGTCTCTCAGTCCCCTGGGAGGTTTGTTGGGCGCGATTCTCGTCGTCGGTTTCGTCGAAGAATCCCTCAAATACTTTGCCGTGCGCTATTCCGTTTACGCGCTGCCCGAATTTGACGAGCGCATAGACGGCGTCATCTACGGCACGACAGCCGGCTTGGGCTACGCTACCGCCCTCAACCTGCATTACATCATCACCACCGGCGGTGTGAACTTGCAGGCGGCGGTCATCCGCATCGTCGTGACCGCGCTGGCGCAGGCCAGCTTCGCCGGGCTGAGCGGCTACTTCCTCGGGCGCGCCAAGTTCGAGGACGAGCCAGTCTGGTGGTTGCCTGCCGGCTTGACGCTAGCCGCCGTCCTCAACGGCGTTTTCACGACGCTGCACGGCGAACTGACCACGCCTGCCCTCGAACTCGCCGGCGGCGGCTTCAATCCCTGGCCGGGACTCGCTCTGGCCGCCATCGTCGCCGGTGGGACGTTCGGCCTGCTCTATTACCTGATGCGGCGCGCCAACCGGCTCACGCTAGCCGGTGCCGACGCGCAAGGAGGTGAGGCATGACGACTGAATCCGCCATCATCCGTGACCGCAAACTCATCGCCGCCCGGCACGCGCGCTGGGCCGACGGAGCCGTGATTGCCGTCGTCATCATCGCGCTGCTCTTGGGCGTCTGGGTGCGCAACGCGACCCTCCACCGCACCGAAGAATTCGCCTTCGACAACCTGGGCGTGTCTGGCCGCAGCCCGACCGGATGGGCCAGGCAGTTTGGCGACGATCCGCTGGTGCGTCTGCGCGACCTCCGCAGCGGCACGTTTGCCACCACGTTGGAGCTGCGCCGCCGTCCGCTGGCGGCTGAAGCCGACGTCTCCTTGGCGCTGGACGCTTTGGTCCTGGAACACGCCGCAGACGCCACCGCTTACACCTCCCTGGGCACCGAACAAGTGCTGGTGCATAACACCACTGCCACACAGCGCGGCTTCACCTATGTCGCCGTAAACCACAACCCCTATGTGGATCAACTTCCGGTTGTCGTGCGCGGGCTGGACGTGGCGCTGCGTGTGGCGGATCAAGTGTACGTGATCACGTACATGGCGAACGCCGACGAATTTGACGCGAGCTACCCCTACTTCCGCGCCTTCATTGAAGACCTGGAATTTTGAGGTGGAATCATGAAGCGAAAACTACCGTTTTTGATAATCGTACTCACATTTGTCATTTCATTGAGTTGTGGCCGGCCCGATCCGCTGCCAACCGTCGCACCGACGACAGTCCCGGCAACCACCCGGGCACCGAAAGCGACCGCAACACCGGACGTCACTACGGCGGCACCCTCCGATGAGGGCCCCGCCCCCACCACGCCCGCAGTGGAAGAGACACCTGCGCCCATCGGTGACCGGGAAATTCGACAACACCTGCTCCGGGCAACCGTCCAAATTTTTGCGCTGGAGAAGAGGGGCGGGCGGTTTCAACCAATGTGGACCGGTTCCGGCACCATCTTGACGCCGGACGGCCTCATCCTCACCAACGCCCACGTCGTCACCGACCCAGATCCCGACTACCGGCCCGACGCGCTAGGCGTCGCCATCACCGTGCGTTCCGATGAACTGCCGGAGCTAAAATACCTGGCGGAAGTGATGGCAATAGATACTACTCTCGACCTCGCCGTCATCCAGATTGTCAGCGATCTGAGCGGCGACCCGGTGAACGTTGAGGCGTTGAATCTCAACTACACCTCCCTGGGCGACTCGGACGAGCTGGAACTGGGCGACCTGATCCACATCCTGGGCTACCCCGGCATCGGCGGCGAGACGATCACCTTCACCGAGGGTGTGGTGAGCGGCTTTACCCGCGAGCCAGGCGTGGAGGGCCGTGCCTACGTCAAAACCGACGCCACCATCGCTGGCGGCAATAGCGGTGGTCTGGCAGCCAACCTGGATGGCGAAATCATCGGCGTGCCGACGCAGGTGGGATACGGCGGCGCGGAGCGCTTCGCCGACTGCCGCTACCTGGCCGACACCAACGGCGACGGCACCGTTGACCAAGATGATAACTGCATCCCAGTAGGCGGCTTTATCAATGCCGTTCGTCCCATCAATCTGGCGAAGCCCCTAGTAGAGGCGGCGCGCTTGGGCATCACGCCAAGCACCGAGAAAACCGGACCGAGCAAGCCGAGCGGCAGCGCGGGCGAAGCCAGCTTCACCAACCTCGTGTTTGCCCCCGCCGTGGACGACCGGGATCAGCCAACGTCCATCGTCACCCAATTGCCCTCCGGCGCGACCGACCTGTACGCATGTTGGGAGTACGCCGGTATGGCCGACACGCTCACCTGGGAGGCGCGGTGGTACCTCGATGGCCAATACCAAGAGGATGTGAGTTGGCCGCCTGCGCTCTGGAAAGGCGACGAAGATGGCACCTGGTGGGTGAGCGTCTACAACGAGGACGGCCTGATCGAGGGAGAGTACAGGTTGGAACTATATGTGGAAGGTCGAAAGGTCCTTGAGGACGAAATCCAGGTGGGAGGCGACGTCTCCGGCCCGGCCATCACCGACCTTATCTTCTCTGACGGTATCACCAACGACGAGCAACCCATCGATCCGGCCACGATCCTGCCCTCCGGCATAGACACCGTGTACGCCTTCTTCACCTTCAGTGGTATGAGCGACGGGACAACGTGGTCGCGCTTCTGGTATTACGAAGGTGAAGAAATCGCCTCACGAGAAGCCACCTGGCAGGAGGGGGGTGTGGGCACAACGTGGCTCTCGCTCGGCTCTGACGAACCGCTGGCTCCCGGTGTGTATCGGCTGGAACTGTACGTCGAAGACGTGCTGCTGGCGGCCGGCAACTTCACCGTCGCGGGCAATCAATCGCAGGAGGCCATCGGTCCGATCCTCTTCGCCGCTGGCATAGATGACGAGGGCAATCCGGTGAACCCCGGCGAGGCATTCTCCAGCGGCACGGAGGAACTGCACTTCTTTGTGGAATACAACGGCATGCAGGATGGCTTGAGCTTCGATGAACGCTGGCTCTTCGATGGGGACGAGCTGCTCACCGTCAATATAGCCTGGGATCAGGGCAAAAGCGGCACATTCAGCGACTTCATCTATCGTAAGAGCGGCGATCCGCTATGGGATGGAGCGTACACGGTGGAGTTATACCTGGAAGGCGAACTGGTGCAAAGCGCTAGCGCCACCATCGGTGGCGGCACCATCGGTGGCGAAGCACCGCCCACGCCCGTTCCGCCGACCGGCGAGGGGCTGCAAATCCAGGGGTACATCCTGGACGCGAACACCCAACGGGGTATCGAGGGCGCGGTCTATGTGGTGCTGGTTCCCGGTGTGACCGTTAACGATTGGGAAGGCGATGAAGAGGACGTCTACACCGGCGGTGTGGCCGACACCGATGGGTACTTTGAATTGGATGGCCTGTTGGAACGCGGCAAGGCTTACAGCATCATCGTGTGGGCTGAGGGCTATGCCCCCGTCACCGGCGACGGCGTCCAAATCGGCAACGAAGCATCGCCGCTGGAAGTTGAGATTCTGTTACAGAAAGAGTGAGACACCTGGTCGTTTTCACGCCCTATCAATATATGCGAGCATAAGCTTATGGACTTTCTGTGGCTGATCGTTTTGCTAACGCTGGTAAGTAGCGCGCTTGGTTGCTGGTTGTGGACCGCGAGAAAAGCGACGCGACAACGCGACGAACTGGCACACCAGTTGGCCGAGCGAACGCGGGAACTGGCGGCGCTGAATGCCGTAGCGGCGGTCGTCGGCCGTTCGCTGGAACTGGATGTAGTTCTGGCCGGCGCATTGCAGGCAACGTTGGAGGTAATGGCGGTCGATGCAGGCGGAATTTATCTGCTGGATGAGCAAGAGGACGTGCTAAGCCTTGCAGCGCAGCGCAGCCTCAGCGCCGAATTTGTCAGCGGGATTGACAAACTACGGGCAGGTGAGGGCTTTTCCGGGCAGGTCGTTCAGACCGGCGAGTCGCTGGTCATCAACGATGTATCCCATGATTCTCGCCTGACGCGGGATGTGGTACGCCGGGAAGGATTCCGTTCGTTGCT
>JBJYXQ010000234.1:0-2855 GCA_046260035.1 Anaerolineae bacterium | reverse complement strand
GAGGGCGACGAAGTCATTTATCACTATGGAGCCGGTGAATTGTGGGATGATCCGGCGTTCGATTTCCGGCCGGCGCGGCTCAAAGTTGGCAGCGAGGGGCTGACCGGATGGGTAGCCGGCAGCGGTGAGTCGCTGATTGTGGCGGACGTCAGTCGCGAACCGCGTTACGTGTGGATGGAAGGCAGTGCCACACACTCGGAGTTGATCGTACCAATTCGCATCAAAGGCGAGATCCTCGGCGTGTTGGACGTGCAAAGCAGTCGCTTGAATGCTTTTGATGAGAGCGACCTGGTGACGATGCAGTCACTGGCCAGCCAGGCAGCCGTGGCAATCCAGAATGCGCGTCTCTACGAGCAAACACAGCAAGCAGTGGTACTGGAAGAGCGACAACGCCTGGCGCGGGAATTGCACGACGCGGTAACGCAGACGCTCTTTTCGGCCAGCTTGATCGCTGAAGTCCTGCCTGTTTCATGGAATCGTGATGTGCAAGAGGGACAGAAGCTGTTGCGTGAGCTGCACCAGCTAAGCCGTAGCGCATTGGCTGAGATGCGCACGCTGCTGCTCGAGTTGCGCCCAGCGGCGCTGGTCGAGGCGCGGTTGACCGACTTGCTGCGCCAACTGGCCGACGCCACCGCGGGACGGGAAGGCGTGCCGGTGACGGTAACCGTCGAGGACGTTCCCAAACTACCGCCCGATGTACACGTGACTTTTTACCGCACGGCGCAGGAGGCGCTGAACAATGTGGTGAAGCACTCACGGGCCAGTCAAGTGGAGATCAACCTACACTGTGTGCCGAGAGTGGGCGTCGAATTGCTTGTACGCGACGATGGACGCGGTTTCGATCCTGCTCAGGCGCACTCTGACGGGCTAGGACTGGGTATCATGCACGAGCGAGCGCAAGCGATCGGTGCGCTGCTGGAGATTGAGAGCGAACTCGGGAGCGGAACGCAGGTGCGGCTGGTGTGGAACGCGGAGGAGGGTGAATGAGTACGGCAAAGCAGATTCGAGTACTGATCGTTGACGATCACGGTATGGTGCGCCGTGGGCTGGCAGCCTATCTGAAAAACGAAGTCACCTTACTGGTGATTGGCGAAGCCAGGGACGGCGAGGAAGCTATCGAAGCTTGTGCAACGGATCACCCCGACGTCGTGCTGATGGATCTGGTGATGCCGGGAATGGGCGGGGTGGAGGCGACACGCGTCATTCGCCAGCGTTGGCCACGGGTGCAGGTGGTGGTGCTGACCAGTTTTGGCGAGAAGGATTTAGTGCAGCAGGCCTTACGGGCAGGAGCAACCAGCTACCTGCTCAAAAACGTTTCTGGCGAGGATCTGAGTGCGGCGATCCATGACGCCTACGCCGGGCGCACGATTCTGGCACCAGAAGCGGTTCAAGCACTGATTGCGCCAGGTACACCGAAGAAGTTGCCTGGCGTCGAGCTGACGCCGCGCGAGCGCGAGGTTTTAGCACTGTTAAGCAAAGGATTGAGCAATCCAGAGATCGCCAGGCGATTATCCGTACGCCCGGCGACGATCAAGACTCACGTCAGCAAAATCTTGACCAAGCTAGGGGTAACTAGCCGGGGGGAGGCGATTGCGTTAGCCATCACGCATAGGCTAACGAGCGAATAGAGTGGCCTTATCCCCCACATGGCCTAGTCCCAAAACTCCCCGGACGACCAATGCGTCCGGGGAGTTTCTATTCTATACTATGGGCACATACCCTTGGTGAGGCTAGACAATGAGTAGAAAACGGATTCTGATCGCGGAAAGACGATCCCGAGTACGGTTCGCGTTGCGCACATTGCTGCAACAACACGAGGAATTAGAAATTGTGGGCGAATCAGCAAACGCCGAGAGCGTGCTAGCTCAGGTGCAGGCGAGATGCCCGGATTTGCTATTGCTAGATTGGGATCTTCCCGGGATAGCGACGACGAACTTGGTAACGACGGTACACGCTCTCTGTCCGAGCTTACCGGTCGTCGTGTTGAGCGGTAGGCTGGACCAGCGGCAGGCAGCGTTGGAAGCCGGTGCCAACAGTTATCTGAGTAAAACAGAACCTCCGGAGCGGCTGTTGGAGGCGATTGGAGGATGAAACATGAGTGTCACATTTCGACAGTACGCTGGACTTGATGATTACTCGCGCGTAGACGAATTTCTTATCGAACACCACCAACCGGGGAACCTAGACGGCAACTGGCTCGAACCTGCCTGGGAGTACATGCACGGACATCCTTGCCTGGATACCTCATCTCTGGAAAAGATCGGGATTTGGGAAGATGATGGGAAGATCGTCGCCGTCGCGCATTATGAATCGAGTTTGGGGGAGGCATTCTTCCAGTTCCATCCTGCCTACCGGCACTTGCGGCAAGAGATGCTCGACTACGCCGAAGAAGCCCTGGCTGGTCCAACGTGGGACGGCGCACGAAAGTATCTGAAGGTCTACGTCAACGACAACGACACAGCTTTTACTTCCCTGGTCAAAGCACGCGGTTATGAAAAAGACCCGGAGGAAACTCGACCGGTCGCAAGGTTTGATATCCCTGATTCCTTTCCCTCTATCACGCTGCCCACAGGCTTTCGCCTGAAAAGTCTGGCGGAAGAGTGCGACTGGGCGAAAGTGCATCGTGTGATGTGGCGCGGATTCGATCACGAGGGCGAGCCACCCGCCGGTGAGGAAGAACTCGAGGATCGCCGCAGGACATTCGACACCCCCAAGGCACGGCGCGACTTGAAAATCGTGGTGCAAGCTCCCAGCGGAGATTTTGTCGCTCTCTGCGGCATGTTCTACGAACCAACCGGCCAATTCGCCTACGTCGAACCCGTGGCAACTGACCCTGATTACCGGCGCATGGGATT
>JBJYXQ010000233.1:0-3132 GCA_046260035.1 Anaerolineae bacterium | reverse complement strand
GGGGATTGTAAAGTCGGCGGCTTTTACCCCCTGGTAAGCACGTTTGACCATCTCTGTATACCGTGCAGGATCAAGCGACTCGCCGGTCCACTGAAAGTCAAGGTTCGGCTCGTTCCAGATTTCCAGTGCCACGCGATAAGGTGTAGCACAGGCCGCGCGTTTCTGAGCAATGTGTGACGCGAGCGCCTGAAAGAACGCCTGCCAAGCGACCATCTCGCTGTCCTGGATCGGTGTCCAGTCGCTGGAAGCACGTTCGACACGCAGAAGCAAGTGCAGGCCGTTGGCACATGCCTCATCCAGCCGCCAGTCCACGGTGTCCCAGGTATAGGTGCCATTGTGGGAAGGATCAACACTATTCCAATGGACGAAGTATTTGTACCAATCGAAGCCAGCCGCCATCACCTTCGCCACACCGGTCGGCGGGTAGGCCAGCATCATCCCATAACCGATGTGTGGCGGGGGTAGTTCCTCGACAGCGCCTACCGGCAATGCTGGAATGCCTAACAACAACACCGCGATCACCATCATTCGCCAACACTTCTTCGCCATACCTCACCTCCTTCGGTTATTGCGCGGGCGTCTCACCCGCGCTACATTTTTAGCCGCCCGGTCGTGGAATCAGAATCGCCGATTGGAAATGGCTGTTGTGTGTCTCGAGGATCACCTCGGATTCTTCCGGTGTACAGCCGAGAAGCAGCTTGACCTCTGTATCACGCTTCACCATATCCACGGTGCAGACCACAGCCATCACGCGCGCCTCCGGCAGGCTGCCCATCCACAAGTCTACACCCCCACCATCAATGGCTTGCGTGCCCTCGAGATAGCCATAATCCAGTGGGTAGATGAACTCCGGATAACGCGGATGCGCCGTTCCCCTAGGCCGATCAATCACCACTCGGCTTTCTGCCACTAAATCGTCCAACCGTTCCCAGAACCCATAAACCATAAGCCCCTCCCGAGTTCCCGGTGTATCGTGCGGGCATTATACTTTTGTACAGGATAAAATCCAATCTAGAAAAGTCGTCTGGCAATAAGTTCAATCTATGGTAAAGTTGTTTAGGTTGGCTAGCCCGTGTTGGCTTTTAATACTCGAGGAAGCTTCGTAACACGTTGCAGACTCGATACAATTTAATGGAGGTTCACAAGTGACAGAGAATGATTCGGGTGGTAGTGAGGAGGTGGGGAGTAGTAATGTTGACGATCCTGGGGCGCAACGTACCTCGATTCATCTGAAACAGCGACTGCGGAAGTTCTTCAGACCGTTTCGGGAGTGGCTTCAGCTCTGGCGCGAGTATTCCGAGCTTTCTGGCGCTGGCAGCATTGCGCGTCGGGCTTTCGCCAACAACTCCTTCGATGGCGTGTTGACGATGGTAGGCGTGGTGATGGGGAGTTTCGTCGTCGGAGTTCAGGACCACACGGTTGTCCTGATCACCGGTTTATCGACAGCAATGGCTATCGGTATCTCCGGTGGATGGGGCGCCTATTTAGCAGAATCGGCTGAGCGTCGACACGAAATGGCCGAACTCGAAAAAAACACGCTGACCGATCTGCACGATACAAAGATCGGCAAAGCTTCGCGCTCGGCGGTGGTGATTGTCGCTGCTGTAGATGGATTGTCACCATTTCTGGCAGCGTTCGTGGTCGTCATTCCCTTCTTCTTAACTTCCCTCCTGCCCTCAATCGACTATGCCTACTATGCATCACTCGGTATGGCATTGTTAGCACTCTTCGGACTAGGTATCTACCTGGCCAGCGTCTCGAAAGAGAACAAACTTGTCTATGGTACGAAAACTGCAATCGCAGGCGTGGCCTGCATGGGTCTCACCTTGCTTATGGAACGGCTATCGGGTTAGTCACATAGAATTTGTGTTGGCCCTTCCAGAGAAGCAACGAAACCAATACTATCCCCTTTTTCTACACTATGGGTATCAACATGAACGAACTGACCGGCATCGAGCGTATTAACAACATCCTGCAGCGTAAACCCGTGGATCGGATCGGGCTATTTGAGCACTTCTGGTCGGACACACAACGGGTGTGGGCAGAACAGGGGCACATACAGCCGGATGAGAATCTGGCGGACCACTTCGGCTTCGATATGGAGACCTGCTGGGCCTTCAATGTCGTCGCCGACCTGGATTTCGAGCCGGAGATCCTCGAAGAGACCGAAGAGACGGTGCTGACGAAAGACGGCAACGGTGCGATCCTGCGGCGGCACAAGCTCCACGATGCCACGCCAGAGCACGTCGATTTCACGGTCAAAGATCGCGCTGGGTGGGAAGCACACATCAAGCCCAAGCTCACCCCGGAGCGACGACGTATCAACTTTGAAGCGTACCGCGAGAGCAAGGAACGCGCACGCCAGGCGGAACGGTTCTACATGTGGTCGGGCGTCAATGTTTTCGAGATCATGAAAGACGTCGTCGGGCACGAATATATGCTGATGGGTATGGCGCTCGATCCCGATTGGGTGCTGGATATGGCAATGACCTACGCGCAGCTCACCGTGGATTTGCAGGAAATCCTCTTCGCCGAGGAAGGCTGGCCTGACGGTATCTGGTACTATGAAGACATGGGATTCAAACAGCACCCGTTCATGTCGCCGCGCATGTACCAGCAGATCATCCAGCCGGCGCACACGCTGAGCGTCGGCTACGCCAAAGCACACGGCAAACCGGTGGTGATGCACTCCTGCGGCTACGTTGAGCCACTGGTGCCAGGGATGATCGAGGCGGGCATCGACTGCCTGCAAGTCATCGAGGTAAAGGCAGGGATGGATCTGCTCAAGCTCTACAAGGACTTCGGCGACCGCATCGCCTTTATGGGCGGCATCGATGTGCGCACACTCTACACCAACGACCGTGCCATCATCGACGCCGAGCTAGAGGCGAAAATCCCCACTGTGATGCAGAACTACGGCTACGTCCTGCACAGCGATCACTCAATCCCCAACACGGTGTATTACGATACGTATCGCTATTTCATCGACAAGGGACTGGCATTGGGAACGTATTAATCAAAGCCTCTCCGGGGTAAACTTGGCTTCCACTTGCTGCCTCAACCACCCACTCAGCCCCGGAATACCCTCGTTCATCCGCCCGGCAGCGACGATAGGCCACCATCGCTGGTATT
>JBJYXQ010000232.1:0-2028 GCA_046260035.1 Anaerolineae bacterium | reverse complement strand
GATCGGCGCGCAACGTGTCAATGTCGATGAAAAGAATTCGCATGAGAAACCTCCTATGAAAATTGGACAGGATTAACAGGATTGTCAGGATTATAGTAGTGAGAATAGACGTAAGCTTATGAAATATCGACCAGGGGCGCGATGCGCGCGATGGATTCCTCTACAAACGCTGTGTCCTCAACACGAAGCTCGATGGCGTGCTGTGGGCAGATTTCGACGCAGCGCCCGCAGCCGCGACAGGCCTCGTCGATGACGGCGTGCCCATCCACGAGTCGGATCGCGTCCACAAAACAGACGTCGTGGGTGCAGGTCCCACATCCCACACAACGATCTGTGACGGTCACGCTGACACCCGGCATGCGGGTGACGTTGCCGCTGATCCCCGGCGGCAGATCCGGCAACACGCGCCACAAACAGCAGCACGGACAGCAGTTGCAGATGGTGAGCAGCTTATCGAAGGGGGCCGCGCCCAGCCAAACGGAATCGATGCGGTTTCGCCCGATGAGATGGACCAATCCTGCCTCACGCGCGCGTTCGAGGTGGGCCAGTGCCTCTTCCGTGGTCGCCAGATGCCCCAGTTGGGGATTTATCTGCAAGACCGCTTTGCCCAGGAAGATGCAGCCGAGATCGATGGGATAATCTTTACACTGTTCCGAGTCTCGGCAGATGCACTTGTTCATAATCCAACGGTAGTTGGCCTCCTCGATGAAGCGTTCGACGATTTGGGAGGGCAGTACCGTCTCCTCGGCACGTGTGATAGACTGGTTGATCTGGATGACGTTGTCTTTGGGCAGATAGATGATGTCATCCCCTTCAAAAAGATAGTGGTCGATGATCTTGCGGATCGCTGGCACTCTACGCGTCAGCATCGCCAGGAAATAGCGCGTCGGAAAAGCCTTTTTTAGAAGTGTGACAAACCATAAAGGACGTGACATCGATCCCCACCCATATTGATGGAGCTAACTGTAATGCGGAGCGGCCTCTTGTCAAGTGTGGCGTTGTTCGTACAATCAGGTAGACGGCAGATGCTAGACAGGTCTTGTTGTCGCAAGGTCCCCCGTCTACCGTCTGCCAACTCGGGGAGGATTGCTATGGAGCCTATCACATTTGATCGTGTAAGCTACCGTATCGACGGCGAACCCGTTTACCTGTATTCGGGCGAATTCCACTATTTTCGCGTGCCGCGCGCGGATTGGCGACGGCGGATGGCGCTCTTCAAGGAGGCTGGAGGCAATTGCCTGGCGACGTATATTCCCTGGCTGATTCACGAGCCTACCGAGGGGACGTTCATCTTCGGCGACGCGGGTCCGCAGCACGACCTGGAAGCGTTTCTCGAGACGGCACTTGAAATGGGCTTGTACGTCATCGCGCGGCCCGGCCCGTACCAGTATTCGGAACTCGTCTACGGCGGCCTGCCGCGCTGGCTCTACGAGAATTATCCCGAACTACGCGCGAAAACATACGATGGCAAGGACATCGGCGCTATGTCGATCTCCTACCTGCATCCGCTGTTCCTGGAGAAGGCGCGGCGCTGGTTCGCCGTCGTCTGTCCGATCATCGCGCGCCACACTGTGGCGAATGGCGGTCCGGTGGCCTTCGCCCAGTTCGACAATGAGCTGACAGGCATCCACGAGTGGTTCGGCGGATTGGACTACAACGCTGAAGCAATGGGCATTGGGCGGGTCGGCGGGCGCTATCGTCTCTACCTGCGCGCCAAGTACGGCGACGTTACGGTGCTCAACAAAGCGTATGGGACGGCGTATATGACCTTCGAGGACGTTCCTGCGCCTGCGCCGTCGTCGCTTGCGGAGCCACCCGACATCCGCCGGATGAAGGATTACTTCGACTTCTACCTGGGGACGGTCGCCGAATACGCGCAGACGCTCGTGGCGTGGATGCGCGAATTCGGCATCGACACGCCGATGGTCCATAACGCCGCCAACCCGGAGATGAATGCTTACTTCCTGGAGACGATCGACGCGCTGGGTGAAGATTTCGTGCTCGGCTCGGACCACTACTACAACCTCG
>JBJYXQ010000231.1:1190-4004 GCA_046260035.1 Anaerolineae bacterium | reverse complement strand
CGACATCCGGCCCCAGGCGTCGCGTCTGGCCGACACCCTGGCGCAGTGGGTACACAATTTCGAGTACGAGAAGATCATTGAACTTACAGAACAACAGCAGGAATAAAGACTTGTTGGAAATCAACCCGCAACCCATAACGCATAACCTGAAACTTGTAACTTGTAACTGTTCTTGAAGGAGCATCATTGTGGATACGTTACCGCGTCACTCGGAAACTACGACAACTGGCGATATTCTCGTCGTCGATGACACGCCTGCCAATCTGCGCTTGCTTGCAGGTATGCTGACCGGCCAGGGCTACAAAGTCCGCCCGGCGCCCAACGGTAGGCTGGCCCTGACCGCCGCACGCGCCGCGCCTCCCGATCTGATTCTGTTGGATATTAACATGCCCGGCATGAACGGCTACGAAGTCTGCGCTGCACTCAAGGAGGATCAGCAAACCCGTGACGTTCCCGTCATCTTCATCAGCGCGCTGGACCAGACCGAGGACAAGATCAAGGCGTTTACGCTCGGTGGTGTGGACTACATCACCAAGCCCTTCCAGATCGAAGAAGTGCTAGCGCGGGTGAAAACGCATCTCACGCTCTACACTTTGCAGCGGCAGTTGGCAGCCGCCAATCATGAGTTGCGTACCGCTAACGCCGATTTGGAGGCCAGCAATGCGGATCTCAACGCTTTTGCGCGCACAGTTGCGCATGACTTGAAGAATCCGCTCAGTGCCATCATCGGCTTTAGCAGCCTGCTTGAATCGCGTTTTAGCCGGATGGACTCAGAAAAGATCGCTGACAATCTGCATCGTATCACCGTTACCGGTTACAAGATACGCGATATCGTTGACGAATTGCTCCTATTTGCCCGTGTGCGTCAGCTTGACGCGCTCGAGACCGGGCCGTTGGATATGGGTGCGATCGTCACCGAAGTCCTCACGCAACTGGAGCTGCGCATCCAGGAGGCTCAGGCGGAGATCATAATGCCGGAGACCTGGCCCGTGGCGTCTGGTTACCCAGCGTGGGTTGAGATCGTGTGGAGCAATATGATCAGTAACGCCGTCAAATATGGCGGTGATCCCGCGACAAACGTTTCTCCGCGTGTGGAATTGGGCTTCATCCCATCCGGTTCAACCTCTTCCATTTCCAATCTTCCAATTGCTAATCCCCAATCCCACATCACCTTCTGGATCCGCGACAACGGCCCCGGTTTGCTGCCCGAAGAGTGCGCCCAACTGTTCACGCCCTTCACCCGCTTTCACCAGGAGAAAGCGGAGGGACATGGCCTGGGATTATCCATTGTGCAGCGTGTCGTCGAAAAACTCGGCGGGCAGGTCGGCGTGGAAAGCGCAGGTGTTTCAGGAGAGGGTTGTACGTTCTGGTTCACTTTACCTGAAAGCCATTGATATAGCAGCTATTCTGGTGCAGGCGTGCGAACCGAAGTTCGCACGCCTGCACCAGTTTTTTTACCTCACATACCCCACCCACAGCAATCTCTCAGGAATTTCTTAGATGATTTTCAGATACTGCTGCTATGCTAAGGACAGTACGCGGATAGAGCAATGTTCTCAGAGATTCGCAGAGCGGGGAGGTGACGCAATACTGAGCAAATGAGATTACATATAAAAATCCATATGTATAGTAGCAAGACGACAAAGGTGCAACGTGCTCGCGTCAACGCACTTACGTCAGACAAACACAATTGTCTTTTTGGAATCGCGCGGTGCGCCGAAAAATGAAGTGCGTTGCACCAATCAAAAGCAAATTCTTACGGAGGTATATAGAATAATGTTGAAAAATAAGAAACGAATTGGGTTGGGTTTAGGCTTGGCTTTGGTGGCAGCCATGGTTGGCATCTGGTTGTTTGGAAACCCGACAACCGCGAGCGCAGCAGCTAACCTACGGACAGTAACGCAATCGGCAATGCCTGGCTTGTTGGGCGAAGGTTACCTCAATCACGGTGGGGGTTGGGGTTTCCCCGGTATCAAGGGTGGGGACATCGATTACCAGCAGTTGTTAGCCGATGCGTTGGGCATCACGGTGGATGATCTCCAGGCCGCCTATCAAACAGCTCGCGATGCCGCCATAGATAAGGCGGTAGACGAGGGGATGATCACGCAGGAACAGGCCGACAATATGAAAGTTTGGGGTGGTTTCGGTCGTCGTGGTGGCTTCGGTGGCTTTGACCGTGCCCCAAAGGGGGTTGCTAACGATGCTATCGATGAAAACGCGCTGTTGGCTGGCGCGCTCGGCATCACTACGGATGAACTTCAGGCCGCGCGTGAAACCGCCAACCAGGCTGCTATCGATCAGGCTATCGCTGAGGGGCTCATCACCCAGGAGCAGGCCGATGCGATGCAGGCGCGCAAAACCTTGATGGGCTATCTCGATCGAGATACGCTCCTGGCTAAAGCGCTAGGGATGTCGGCTGAAGACCTTCAGGCCGCCTACGCCGATGGTGAGACACTCACTACTCTGATGACCGAAAAGGGTCTGGATGCCGCCGCCGTGCGTGAGAAGCTGCAAACGGCTTACACCGAAGCACTCGCGCAGGCTGTCGAAGATGGCGTCATCACCCAGGAACAGGCCGATGAGATGTCACAGGACGACCATGGCTTTGGGCTGATGCCTCCTGGCAGGATGGGCAGGCCGTTCGAGAGACCTGGTGGATGCCGAGGTCGTGGCGGGCACCGGGATGGGGGAGCACCTGTGGCCCCGGATTCCGATGATAACTCCGGGATAGACTTCCGCAGTCCCTTGCGCACTGTCCCGGATGCCGGGACTGACGCATAGCTTGTGAAGTAGACGAGACATTTGCTCCTCCTT
>JBJYXQ010000231.1:0-1090 GCA_046260035.1 Anaerolineae bacterium | reverse complement strand
GTTTTCTTTTGGAAACGGCATCAGCTTGTCGCAAAAAGTTAGACCCTAGGGCGCTTGTATGCCCTAGGGTCTATTTTTTGTCTAATTTGACAAACTAGAATCTCCATGCTACTTTCTGGCTGGAATGTATGTTCAGTTTCTCAAGTTGTCAGTTAGGGTCTCATCATTCTCTTGGCAATGTGCTGCGGGTCCCTACTGGCTTAGGAATTTCGACCTAAAGGCCGGGGGCATAAGGCGGACTTTTGTGACTGGGTTTGCGCCACAAAAATCCTCTCAAAAAGCCGCTTTGGCGGCAGAATGACGCGCAAATAGCGCTTGGTTCTTGAGAATGACAAAATCTTGCGATGTCAGTTGACAAGCAGGGGAGTCGTTATTATAATAGTGTTGAACCGTGAACGTTCACGTTACCGCTCACAACGACCTTTAAAGGCCTGAGAACTTTTCAGAAAGCAGGAGCCCACTTTTCTTATTTGGAATTCCTGCTATGATTATCTCAAGGGCCCGTAAATTTATAAGTTCCCGTTTCCACCAGGGAAACACGACAAAATTCGGGAAATTATTCTTTTGCAGACCCTAAGCATCTCTGACCCGAACCAATCGGGGCTTCTTTTGCCCCTTTTCCTGAGCGGTGAAACAACGCTTTTACGAGTTTCACGGTAATCTCTAAGTACTGCAGATTGTAGGAAGAGAGGAGGTGACATATCGATTCGATGCAAAGCAATAAAATCCCACGAAATTTGGATCCGCACCACTGTTCAAATCTATATCTTAACCAAGGAGGTTGAATTCAGATGGAAGAGAAACGCAAGCTAACGCGGCGCGAATTTCTGCAGGTATCGGTATTGGCGACGGCAGGTGTAGCGCTCACAGCGTGCAAGCAGCCGACGCCAGTTCCCACCGCTGCGCCGACAGAAGCCCCCGTGGCGACGGAAGAGCCTACCGAAGAACCTACGGAAGAAGTAACGGAAGAAGCCACGGAAGCACCCACGGAAGAAGCCACCGAAGCAGCTCCTGAAGCACCAGCTAGCAAGTATGGCGAAGCCCCAATGCTGGCGGAATTGGTGGCGGCAGGGAGTTTGCCTCCCGTAGA
>JBJYXQ010000230.1:13259-16405 GCA_046260035.1 Anaerolineae bacterium | reverse complement strand
CGAGCGCGTCTCTGGGGATCAGGAAAGTAGAAAGTGAACATTGGATAATTGAAAAAAGCAGCAGCCAGCAAGCTGGCTGCTGCTTTCAATTGATGCGAACTCAGTTCGGTGACTGTTACGGATGTTGTCATAGAGGAAAATACCTAAAACTCCCCTTTCGGCAACATACAAACCAAGACTCTAAGCAATCTATTTCTTGTGGACGCGCGGTCCCTGCGGTGTGTCCTCGATTTCGTACCCCGCCGCCGTCACCTGATCCCGCAACGCGTCGGCGTCTTGCCAGCGCTTCTCTTTGCGGGCGACGGTGCGCTGTTCGACCAACACTATGATGTCGTCGGGGATCACCTCTTCGACCGGTTCCCACTCCGCCAAACGCAACCCCATCACCTGATCAAAGAAGAGGACCGTCGCCTTCTTGGTCGCGTCGGGCAAATCGCTCTTGACCAGATCCCACGTTAGCGCCAGCACGCGCGGCATATTCAGATCGTCGCTCACATGCTCCGCGAACTTGTCGATGTAATCTTCGTCCACCGTGCCAGGTGCCCCCCAACCGTAAACTGCTGCACGCAGCCGGTTGAGCGCCGTCTGTGCCCCCTCCAGGCCTTCCCACGTGAAGCTCAATCGCGAGCGGTAGTGCGCGCCCAGGCACATAAAACGATAGGCCAGCGGATCGTAACCTTCGTCGATCAACGTCTGGATGCGCAGGAAATTGCCCACCGACTTGCCCATGCGGGCTTGGTTGATCTGCAGGAAGTAGCCGTGCAGCCAGAAGTTTGCCAGGCGCGTGCCGTAGCACGCCTCCGTCTGTGCAATCTCATTGGGATGGTGCACCGTGATATGATCTTCGCCACCGCAGTGGATATCGAAGAACGGCCCCAGATACTTGGCGGACATCGCCGAGCACTCAATGTGCCAGCCGGGGAACCCCACCCCCCACGGGCTGTCCCACTCCATCTGACGTTGCTGGTCGGACGGGCTGAACTTCCACAACGCAAAGTCCGTGATATTGCGCTTCTCGCCGCGATGCACGCGCGCGCCGGATTGCAGCCCCTCGATGTCCAAGCGGCCCAGATAGCCGTAGTCCGGCAACTTCGACGTATCGAAATAGATGCCGTCCGATGTGCGGTAGGTGAAGCCGTTTTCCTCAATGCACTGAACAGTCTCGATCTGCTCAGCAATGTGATCGGTGGCCCGGCACCAAATCGTCGGTTCTTCGATGTTCAGGTGCTCCATGTCAGCCTGGAACTCTTGCGTATACAACTCGGCAATCTCCCACGCGGACATACCGGTACGCCGGGAGCCTTTTTCCATGCGATCCTCACCGGTATCGGCGTCTGAGGTCAAATGGCCCACGTCGGTGATGTTCATCACGTGCTTGACAGTGTAGCCGTTGAAGACCAACGCGCGGCGCAGCACATCTTCAAAGATATACGTACGTAAGTTGCCGATGTGCGCATAATCGTAGACCGTTGGCCCACAGGTATACAGGCCCACCTCCGGCGGATGCAACGGTTCGAATTCGCGCACCGAGCGGGTGTAGGTATCGTAAAGTTTCAATGGCATAATCGATCACTCCTTTAGAAAAAGTCCAAAGTCGAAAGTCAGAAGTCAATCCGTTAAAATCGAGGCACCCCGTGGTTGACGAATCCGTCGAGGCAAGTTACTCGCGCTACCTTCGGGAAAATGCAGGTAGTGTTCAGTGGCAGTGTCAATATCCGCGTAGACGCCGCGATAGTCAGGCGGGAGCAAGCCAGCAATCTGATACATCATCTCGTCGACCATCACGTGGCGCACCTTCTGCGTCACCTTGACCCCGCGCGCATCGAGGTAGAACGACTGTCCAACAATGATGCGAAAATCGGTGCGTCGCAAACGGCGGACGTTATCATGGAAACGTTCCGAGCCGTAGTAAACGAGAGGCAAGATCGGTGCACCGCTGCGCAGTGCCAGCAGCACTACGCCGGGACGGCCCCGTTGCAAACGTCCATGCTTACTGCGTGTGCCTTCGGGAGCTACCGCCAAAATCGCACCGTCTTTCAACGCCGCCAATCCCTCACGGAACGCCCCCACGTCGGCCTCGCCGCGCTCCAGCGGAATCGTCTTCCACATGTCGAACAGCAAGCCCAGTGTTGGGTTCTGCCAGGTTTCGGCCTTCACAAAGCCCGTCACCGGGCGCGGATGAACGCGCGAAAAGAGTACCGGCGCATCCAAAAAATTGATGTGATTCACCACGACAATCAGCGGTCCGTGATGCGGAACGCGCGCCAGTTGCGCATCGTCCACACGGCAGATGGCGCCCGTTAGACCTTTCAGTGTCGTGTTGACCAGCCACTGCATCAACATCACGTCACCTCCGGACTAACGATTTCGAGCTGGCGCGGCAGGATGCGCATCGTCAGTTCTCGTGATTCTACGCTGATGGTTTCCCCGTCGGCATGGGCGGGCAGCACGCCCTCCACCGCCGTCACGGTGACGTGCTCCGCACGCCCGGTGGTGATGGCACTGTGTGTGGCCTGTGTCCCCTTCATAAAGCGCAAGATGAGCGGGAAGATACGCGCGCGACTCACGTGCGCCGCGAGACACAGATCGAAGAGGCCATCGTCGGGGCTGGATTCTGGGGCCATCATAAAGCCGCCACCCATGCGTCGCCCGTTCATCACTGAGACCATCAAAGACGGCTGTGTCACCTCGTGCTCGTCGTAGGTGATGCGCAGCAGCGGCGCGCGATAGTACAGGAAGACGGTCTTGAGCGCCGCGACGATGTAAGAGGGGAAACCGCTGAGCCGCTTCAACTTGAGCGCCTCGAAGCCTACCACCGCGTCGAAGCCGATACCCACGCCGTTACCGAAGTAACGCCCCTGCGGAACCAGGCCGCCTTCCACCCACCCCACATCGATAAAATGACGATGATCCGCCGCCAGCGCATCACATCCGGCTTCTACCGTGATCGGGATACCCGCGCCGAAAGCGAAGTCGTTACCGCGCCCGACACACAAGACACCCATCGCCGCATCCGCCCCGGCCTGCTTGGCCTGCATCAGCCCGTTCAATACCTCGTTGGCTGTCCCGTCACCGCCTGCCGCAACGACGACATCGTACGGCGCACCATCGCCGTCTGTGGCAGCTTGTTGCGCCAGCTCGATCGC
>JBJYXQ010000230.1:1563-13159 GCA_046260035.1 Anaerolineae bacterium | reverse complement strand
GCAGGTCTCACGTCCCACGTTTCGTGCTATAATCATTGTATGCACGTCATTCTAACCCATGAAAACGCGGATTTTGACGCGATTGCCAGCCTGCTAGGCGCGCACAAGTTGTACCCGAATGCGCGCCCCGTACTGCCACGCCGTATCAACGGCAATGTGCAATCCTTTCTGGCACTTTACGGCGCGGGGCTGCCCTTCGTTGATCCGGACACGCTCCCTCGTGGGCAACACGTTCACCGCGTCATCCTGGTAGATACGCAGAACCTCACCTACGTGCGTGGTATGAGCAAGGACATCAAGGACGTGCTCGTGATCGACCATCACACCCCGCCCGAGGTTTTGCCGGTGGGCTGGCGCTTCCAGGGCGAGACGTTAGGGGCGGCAACCACCCTACTCGTCGAGGCGCTCTCCGCACGTCTGACGCCCATCTCCCGCGTCGAAGCCACGCTGATGCTCGCGGGTATCTACGAAGATACCGGCAGTCTTACCTACGCCGCCACCTCGTCCCGCGACATACGCGCCGCCGCCTGGCTCGTGGAGCAAGGCGCAAGCCTCGAAATCGCCACGGAATTCCTCGAGCATCCACTCACGCCTATGCAGCAGATGATCTACGACGCACTCAAGGAGCACGTCGAAACTTTGGAGATCGACGGCCATCCGATAGTTCTGAGCTGGGCGGAATCACCACCCAATACCGATGAGGAAGTTTCGACGCTGGCACACAAACTGCGCGACCTGCTCGATCCCTCGGCGCTGTTTGTCCTCGTCGAGATCAACAGCAATACGCAACTTGTCGCTCGCAGCAGCACGGATGACATCAACGTGGCCGAGGTCGCCGAGCACTTCGGCGGTGGCGGGCACGATCGCGCTGCCGCTGCACTCATCCGCCATCACCACGCCGTCGATATCTTCGCCGAACTGCGCGACCTGCTTCCCGACTTTGTGCGCCCGCGCGTCAAAGTGCGGACGGTGATGTCTCTCGGCGTCCGCACCGTGCGTCCCAGCGAGCCGATTCACGTTGTCGCCCAACTTATGCTGCGTACCGGCCACGAAGGCTTCCCCGTCATCGGCCCCAAAGGCAACATCTTGGGGCTGGTGACACGTAACGCGGTAGATCGAGCCAGGCAGCACCAGTGGGAATATCAACCCGTGGAGCGTGTCATGCAGCACGGCGCGGTAAGCGTCTCACCAGAAGACTCGGTGGAACGGGTGCGCACGCTGATGATCCAGACCGGGTGGGGCCAAATTCCGGTCGTCGAAGAAGGACAACTCATCGGCGTGGTGACGCGCACTGATCTGATCCGGCTGCCGCTCTCGGAAGCTAATGCTATGCAGCAGGACATTATCCGCCGTATGGAGCAATATTTCCCCGCGCCATTGCTGGCGTTGATCCGGCAAATCGGCGAGTTGGCCGCGCAGCAAGGCTATTTCGTCTATTTTGTCGGCGGGATCGTGCGCGATCTTCTACTCGGCCAGCCCCTCGTGGACGTCGACATCGTCGTCGAAGGGCACGCCATCGCACTCGGCAAGGTACTGGCGCAACAACTCGGCGGTGAGATCCATACGCATAGCCGTTTTGGGACGGTGAAATGGACGCTCCCCGAAGATTTGTGGGAAGAATTGGAAAGTAGAACTGAGAAACTAGAAATGAGAAATGGGGAATCTCGCATCACGAATCCCCAATCTCTAATCCCTAATCACCAGCCCCTTCCTGAATATATCGATCTGGTGACGGCGCGGACGGAATTCTATGAGCACCCGACCGCACTGCCGCTGGTGGAGCGTAGTTCGATCAAGCAAGACTTACACCGGCGCGATTTCACCATCAACACACTCGCCATACGCCTTGATCCACAACGTTGGGGCGAACTGCTGGACTTCTACGGCGGTAAAGCCGATCTCGAGGATGGTGTGATTCGCGTGCTGCACAGCCTCAGCTTCATCGACGATCCCACCCGCATCTTGCGCGCGGCGCGTTTCGAGGCCCGCCTGGGATTCCACCTGGATCTGCAGAGCGAGAGCCTGATCGCCAATGCGCTGCCGATGCTCGACCGTATCACCGGTGGGCGCATCCGCCACGAACTCGACCTGATCTTCCGCGAAGCGAAGCCTGAGGCCGCGCTCGACCGACTGCAGGCACTTGGCGCACTCGTCCACATCGATCCGGAACTAGTCAGCGACGCATGGTTGCACGAGCGTTTTACCCGACTGCGCCAGCCTAAGAATCAAGCGCTGTGGGGCATTGACACCGCGCATTCGGACTCGCACGAAGCAACGCACGAACTCGATTTCTTCTATTGGGGATTGCTTCTCTACCGGCTATCCCCCAAGGCAGTGGAGCACCTGATCAAACGCCTGCTGATCCCACGCCGCATCAGCAGTGGATTGCGGGCCCTGCCACTTCTGCGCCAGACGCTGCCTAAATTGGAGACATTGGAACGCCCTAGCCAGATTGTAGCTCTGCTAGAACCACTGCTCGATGAACTGCTTCCTTTAGGGTGGCTGGCAAGCGATGATTCTACGATCAAGGCCAAGCTGGAACGCTACGCCCGCGAATGGCGCCACGTCCAATGTGAGATCTCCGGCAAGGACTTAAAGGAGTTGGGCTTGTCGCCAGGTCCAGTCTACCGTCAAATCTTCGAGGCACTCCGCGCCGCGCGTCTCGATGGCGTGATTGCCACCCGCGAGGAAGAAGAGCAAAAGGTAAACGAGATATTGGCATCATAGGATTTACTTTTTTCCGACAGGATTTTCAGGATAGGGGCAAACTACACAGAGGAGCCGTTTTTCATCCTGCCAATCTTGTCCATAGATAAAATGACAAAGGATACACGTATGGCACGATTTTACCCTTCATACCAGACATTACGGTTGGCAGATCAAATTCTTGACAGCATCGCCGCGCGCATCCCGGGCTACCAGGGACGCATCGGTGCACGTTGGTACTGGCGCTTAACCGGCGGTGTCCTCGTGACATTCGAGATGGACTACAGCGTGACCGAACAGCGTTGGGATATCCTGCGCGCCGTGGCGGTCACGCCGACAGTCGGTCTCTTTAACGCCGCCGATTTCCCCTTCGCTGCGTACGGCACGCTGGCCGATTCCCCACCCTTCATCCATGATCTGGACGGCGAAGCAGAGTGGTCCAACCGGCTTTATTTCCAGATGGGACACCTGATCGAGGACGCTATTCTCTGGATGGAGATGCTCTCAGCGGCAATTATCGATCCGCAGGTGCGCCCGCCCTCGTCGTTCCCGGAGCTGAACGGACTGGAACGCGAGCTGGTCGCCTACGCCATTGATGAATTGAATGGCTATTTCACACTTAGCAAACTGTACGCAGCATTCAGCGAACACATCTCACGGCGCGTGCTCTCCCGGCTTGGACAATATTGGGAAGACATCGGCCTACTCACCGAATCGCCGCGCCGTGTTACCGTGGCCTTACGCGCGTTAGCAGATATGGAAACCCAGTCAGTAGATTAAGCCGATTGAGCAGATTTTTAGTTTCTCCGTGAAAATCTGCTTCATCCGCTCAATCTGCTGATCAAAAATATGTCTCTTGAAGAATCCAGGTATGAAAGATACGCATGTAGATTACGACGCCCTTGCCCCAACGTATAACCAGCGCTTTGCGGACGACAACGACCGGCCAGCAACGGCACGCGCGTTGATCAACCTGGCCCGTAATCTCAACGCACGAGCGATCCTAGAAGTTGGCTGCGGGACCGGGCGCTGGCTGGCGGAATTACGCACTGTGGCAGACCGGTGTTACGGTCTTGATCCGTCCAAAGGGATGCTAGCTCAAGCCCGTAACCGTGCGACGCCCATCTACCTGACTCGCGGACGCGGCGAAGTCCTGCCCTTCCCTGACGCCACCTTCGATCTCGTTTACTGCGTGAACGCCATCCACCATATGGACGGGCAGCAGGCGTTCATCCGGGAGGCGCGGCGCGTGCTACGCGATGACGGCGCACTGGCGGTCATCGGCATGGACCCACACCAACAACGCGAGACCTGGTACGTCTACGAGTACTTCGAAGGTGTCTATGAAACCGACCTGGCCCGCTTTCCATCATGGGAAACCGTGATAGACTGGATGCGCGCGGCCGGATTTCAGAACGTCGAGCGTCGGCTGATCGAGCGCATCATCGATCACAAGACAAGCGCGACTGTACTTGATGACCCGTTTCTGCAAAAGCACACATCGTCACAACTAGCCTTGTTGAGCGATACGGCCTACGCAGAGGGTGTGCAGCGGATCAAAACCGCCGTCGCCAAGGCACAAGCTGCCGGAAAAACGTTAAGCTTCCCTACAGAACTCATTATGGAGATGGTGTGCGGGACACACCTTTAATCTGCTGATAAAAACATTTACGCATAAAACAACGTCAGGAGGAATTTCAATGCCAAAAACAAACCTAGATCAAAATTGTATCAACGCCCTTCGCGTTCTGGCGATGGATGGCGTCCAGAAAGCAAAGTCCGGCCATCCCGGCATGCCGATGGGCATGGCCGACGTGGCCTACGTACTGTGGACGCGTCACCTGAAGCACAACCCACGCAATCCGCGCTGGCCCAACCGCGATCGCTTCATTCTTTCCGCTGGACACGGCTCAATGCTGCTCTACAGCCTGCTGCACCTCACGGGGTATCCTATGTCGATAGAAGATCTCCAGCAATTCCGGCAGTGGGGGAGCAAAACACCAGGTCATCCCGAATACAACCTCGACCTCGGAATCGAGACGACTACCGGCCCATTGGGCCAAGGTTTCGCCAACGGCGTCGGGATGGCGATTGCGCAGAAACACCTGGCGGCGCGTTTTAACCGGCCCGATTTCGCACTCTTCGAGCACTTCATCTACGCGATTGTCTCCGATGGCGATATGATGGAGGGCCTCTCCCACGAGGCCGCTTCCCTTGCCGGACACCTGGGGCTGGACAATCTGATTTATTTCTACGACGACAACAGTATTTCCATCGAAGGCTCCACCGACATTGCCTTCACTGAGGATGTGCAGGCGCGTTTCCGTGCTTACGATTGGCACGTGCAAGCCGTTGATGGACAAGATATCGACGCCATCGATGCTGCCATCCGTGCGGCCAAAGCCGTCAAGGGGCAGCCGCACCTCATCGCATGCAAGACCACCATCGCTTATGGAAGTCCGAACATGGCGGGCAGTGAAAAAGCACACGGCGCACCGTTAGGGGAGGAAGAGATCCGCCTCGCCAAAGATGGCTTCGGATGGCCTTCGCAGGAACCCTTCTTCGTCCCCAACGATGTTATTGCGCACTATCGGCTTGCCGTCCCCCAGGGCGAGCGCGCCGAGGCCAAGTGGCGCGACCTGCTTACCGGCTACGAAGCCGCGTATCCCGAGGAGGCCGCCGAGTTGCGTCGTATTCTCAAAGGCGAACTTCCCGAGAATTGGGAAAAGGCCGTCCCGCACTACCGCCCCGACGGCAGCGCGATGGCGACACGCGCCGCTTCCGGGAAAGTGCTCAACGCCATTGCACCCGCCCTGCCGGAGTTACTCGGTGGATCGGCGGATCTGGCGCCGTCCAACAAAACGTACATGAACGGCTTAGGCGACTTCTCGAAGGAGAATCCTCTCGGCCGCAACTTCCACTTCGGCGTGCGCGAACACGCGATGGGCAGCCTGCTCAACGGGATGGCGCTCTACGGCGGGCTACAGGTCTTCGGCGGCACATTTATGGTCTTCTCAGATTACATGCGCCCGGCAGTACGCCTTGCCGCGCTGATGAAACTGCCCGTGGTCTATGTCTTCACCCACGATTCGATCTACGTGGGGGAGGACGGCCCCACCCACGAGCCGGTCGAGCATGTGATGGCGCTGCGCGTCATCCCCGGGTTGACGGTGATCCGCCCGGCAGATGCGAACGAGACTGCTGCCGCGTGGAAAATAGCGCTCGAACACAAAAACGGCCCCGTGGCCCTGGCACTGACCCGGCAAGGTCTCCCCACTATGGAGGAAGCTGCCGATCAAGCGATGCAGGGTGTGGCACGCGGTGCGTACATCCTCAGCGAATCCCCGCTGGATCGGGTAGATATCATCCTCATCGCCACCGGCTCCGAAGTTGCTGACGCGCTGGCGGCACAGAAACTGCTCCAGGAACGGCGCATCGGCGCCCGCGTTGTCAGCATGCCTTCGTGGGAACTCTTCGAGCAGCAGCCATTGTTCTACAAACACACCGTCTTGCCCACCGATGTCATCAAGCGTTTAGCCATTGAAGCCGGCGTTTCTCTGGGATGGGAACGTTACGTGGGCAGCTATGGCGACATCATCGGGCTCGATCACTTTGGCGCTTCCGCGCCTTACAAGCGTCTCAAGGAGGAATTCGGCTTCACCCCCGAGAATATTGCCGAGCGGGCTGTGAAGCTGATGTCGGAGTAAGATTTGACCAACGGACGCAAACAAAAATGGGCAAATCGGGCATTTTTCCGATTTGCCCATTTTTCACCCTTCAACCTGCTGCTGTGGGCGGCATTTTTCGCGCTCTATGCCGCGACGACCGCGCGTGATGTGCTCCCGGCTGACAGTGGCGAATTCCAGCTCACGGCAGCGACGTGGGGAATTGCGCACCCGCCGGGTTATCCGCTCTATACCGTTGCCAGCGCGCTGTGGATGCGCCTGATCCCGATAGGCGCAGTTGTCTTCCGCATCAACCTATTCAGCGCGGCGCTGGCAGCGACAACGCTTGTGCTCATCGCCGCCGCCGTGCGCACCTGGGCCACAGTATGGGGATACACCGCACGCGCGGCGCAGGCCGGAGGATTGGCGGCGGCACTGCTGTTCGGCAGCGCATCCACCTTCTGGGCGCAGGCGACGATTGCCAACATCCGTATGCCGACGATGCTTTTCGCGGCCTGGGGCTTTCTCGCACTGGCGCATTACCGGGCCGCGCAGACTGGGTCGCACAACAGCAAAATCCCACCGCTGATTGAACTGGCACTGGCACTGGGATTGGGCGTAGGACACCACCCCTCGCTGATCTTCATCGCCGTGGGATGGGCGCTCTACCTGCTGCTCATCGATCCGCGTCTGTTCGTGCAACCCCAGCGCTGGTGGAAGGTCGCACTCGTCACAGCACTGGCGTGGTTCATCCCGCAACTTTACCTTCCCCTGCGCGGCAGCATGGCCAACGTCCCCCTCGCCCCCGGTGATCTGGCAACTTGGTCGGGATTCTGGAACCACGTCCTGGCGCGCGGCTTCGAGGGTGATATGTTCGCCTTCGCCACCGCTACGGACTTGGCGCTGCGGCTGCCCTTGCTCCCCACCCTCTTCCGGCTGCAATTCCCGCCGGTTTTTCTGGTTGCCATCGGCCTGAGCTGGCTGTGGATGCTCCGGCGCGACGGTAAGCTGGCAGCAATGTTCTTCGTCGCGTGGGTGCTGCATACGTTTATCACTATCACCTACCGCGCCCCACAGACCATCGAATACCTGATGCCGGCCTACGTGCCGATGGTGCTCGCGTTTGGTTTGGGCGTCGGCGGAATTGCAAATTGCAAATTAGAAATTAGAAATCACGAATTACGAGTCAAACATCACGCATCACGCATCACGCATTTCTCATCTCTAATTTCTTATTTCTTATTTCTCTTCACGTTTTGCGCTTTACTCATCCGCTTTCCCCTGCTCGTGCCCGATTTTGCGATTCTCGCTGCCGACACATCCATCCGCGAGAGAACCGCGCCGTTGCTGGACGCCACAGCACAGGAGCCAGACGCGCTGATCCTCGCCGATTGGCATTGGGCGACGCCATTGTGGGTGTTGCAGTACGTCGAGCAGTGGGGGCCACGGGCAGAGGTAGCCTACGTCTACCCAGTCGCAGGGCAGGCGTATGAAGACGTATGGCGCGCGCGTGCCGAAACTGCAGGCGACCGCGCGCTCTTCACCACGCACAACTACACCTGGGAAGGCTGGACGTCCACCCCAGTGGGTGGCGGCTATCGCTTCTACCGGCGACCGCTCTCATCACTACCGGAAGAACTGGACTTCATACCGTTGGACGCCGACCTGGGCACAGTGCAGGTGTTAGGGTATCGTATCGTCGGGGAAGTCAAACCAGGTCGCCAAGTAGAACTGCACGTGGCATGGCAGGCAAAAGGCCAGCAGGAGTCCGTACCCTCTTTCACCGCTCGTCTCTGGGACGCGGACGGTGCTTTGCTGGCACAGGCTGACCGCTCGCTAGGAAGCGACACCGCCGAGGGTGAAGTGCGCTTCACCCAGCTCATTTTGCAAATGCCGGTGGACCGCTGCACGGACGTCATTTATCCTACACTCGGTGCGTACACGGTCACCGACGGCGCGTTCCAGGATATGGGAAGCGTCTCCTTGCCCGAATTAACAAGCGCCTGCAACTTTCCCACGCTGCCCGTGGCACGTCCTTGGCCCGGCGTCGTTGTCAACGGCGGACCGGGGCTGCGCGGCGTCGATTACAACACGGATGATGCGGAGGCAACAGCGTACCTGCACTGGTGCGGACCAGGACAGGCACTGATCGTCGAATCCGGCGACAGTCGCGCGTTCGTCCATCCTTTGGGACTAGGGGATTGCCAGACAGTACGGATCGCCGTCCCGCTCAACGAACGTCCACAACTCACCTTCACCCGTGTTGATGGCAGTCCGGCGCGCTGGCTCGGTTTAGCGCTGCCAGCGCCTACGTCCGGCGAGCGCTACGTCCCCTTTGGCGACGAAATGGTGCTGACCGGCAGCGATATTGCACAACGCGGTGAGACGCTGGTGCTCAACCTGCGCTGGCGCACAGCACGGCCCATCGTCAACGATTACGCCGTCAGCGTGCGATTGTTTGGCGTGGATGGCGAGTGGCTTGGTATGCACGACATCCAGCCCGGCCTCGGTGCATTGCCCACGCTGAAGTGGATTGTCCGCGATGGCCCACTGCTTGACCCACATCCCTATGAGTTAGAAGGACAACCAGCGAATGTGACTGTCGCCGTCTACGAACGTTTCAGGCTCACACCGTTGACCACTCCCGACGGCGGCCTGGCGACTTTTCCATTTCCATAACAGTCATGGCCATATTGTTCCTAAACTGCAACGTTCTTGCAAGCATAAAGAGAGTTGCAACTCTCTTCCGCCATGCTACAATAGGATTATCACAAGTGTGAAGTATACGACGGAGAGAACGATATGAGCACACGCTCGACCACGTCGGCGTCCATCATCGAACTGCTGAAAGAAAAAATCCGGCAAACATCGCGTCTGTGGGGTTATACGCTGATCCCAGTGTTGATCTTGGGCGTCTTCATCGGCTTGTGGGTACTCACCGTCATTTTTGGTGGCAGCCTTTCGTTAGAGCAGCCCCTCAGTCTTGTTGTCACCGCCGTTTTACTTAGCCTGAGCATTTTGGCGGGAAGGTGGATCTACCGTTATTTCGAAACCCGCCGCATCGAAAAACAGCCTCTATTGCAAAGAGCATCACAGGCTCTGGAGAACATCACACGCGTTGCCGTGAGTAGCAGCACGCGCCAGGAAATCGCTGAAGCACTGCGCGAAGAAATCGAGGCACTTTTCCGCCCACAAACCATCGAGGTCGCTCTGCTCCACCAGGCCCACAATTACCATGCGTTAGGAACGGACATCATCTTCCGCGCAGATGATCCGTTTGTCCAATGGCTCACTACGACACAACCGGTCGATCTGCTCATTCCTCTCCCGGCTAGGGAGATTCCGTCAGAAGCACTGACCACGCAAACGCAGATGCTTGAACGCGGCATCGTGATGCTCATTCCACTGGGAAAACAAGGCTGGGTTGGCGTAGGCACACCCGCTGATATGGATACCAACGCAGATGTTGGGGGCTACGATGCCGTGAAGCAAAGCCTGCTCCAACACCTCGCTCGTCCGGTAGCGGTGGGGCTGGAACGCGCGGCCGTCGCTGAGACGCAACCCAAACGTGCGGATGAACTGCGCTCACTGTACTGGATCGCGCAAGCGCTCAACTTCACCACAGAGATCGATGACATTATGGAGTTGATCTACACCCAACTTAAGCGCGTCATCGCTATGCCAAACTTCTACCTCGCGCTCAAAAACCCGGACGAGGATGTACTTTCGTACACCTTCTACATTGAAGAAGATGAGCGGCTCTATCCCGAGGACACATGGCCCATTGACGAAGGCCTAACTGGCGCCGTGATGACCAGCGGCATTACCATTCGCACCACAGATTACACAAACGAGTGCCAAAAACGCGGCTTTAAGACCAACAGTACGCGGCCTGAGTACGCCTGGATGGCTGCGTCACTTACAGCAGGTGACAAAAGCCTGGGCGTGATGGTGGCTTCCACGTTCGATCCCAATACCATCTTCACCGAAGAGGACGAAAACTTCTTCGTCACCGTCACGGCGTATACGGCAGCCATTATTGAGCGACATTCCCTCTACGAACGGCTGGAGGCACGCGCGCGCCAACTCACCACTTTGAATGAGATCGGCAACCTGCTGGCGTCCAGTCTTGATTTAAACGAGGTGCTCGATCTGGTCGTGCGCAACGCTGCCAGCCTCTTGAACTCCGAGGCCGGATCGTTGCTACTGCTGGATGATGAAAGCGGTGACCTGGTCTTCCGCATTTCCAGTGGACCAGCCGGGGGCAAATTGGTAGGAATGCGCGTCCCGGCCGGCAAAGGCATTGCGGGCGCCGCTTTCGCCGAGAACCGGCCTGTCATCACACACGACACGCATAAAGATGGGCGCTGGGACAGTAGCTTCGACAGAAGGGCCGAGTTCAGTACCCAATCGATCATCGCCGTGCCGCTCAACGCGCGCGGGCGTACCATCGGTGTGCTGGAAGTGATCAACCGCAAGGATTCGCGACCGTTCAACCAGGAAGACACTGAACTGCTGTTGGCCTTCGGCGCACAAGCCGCTATCGCCATCGAGAACGCCCAATTGTTCACGATGACGGATCAGGCATTGCAAGCGCGCGTGGAGGAACTGACAACGCTGCAACAGATCGACCGCCAGCTCAACGCGACGCTAGACTACAGCGCCGTGATGGGGCAGACGCTCGAATGGGCCATCCGTACCACCGGTGCAACCATTGGCTTGATCGCCGCCTTGCAGGAAGAAGAGGATGGCACACAAGGCTTGCGCTTCCTGGCACATCGCGGCTACCCGCCGGACATCTTCGAGCGTTACGAAAAGGACGCGCTATGGCCCCTGGAGGAAGGTCTGGTCGGGCAGACAGTGCGCACCGGTGAAACCACGCTGACCACAGATTTAGCAGAGAACCCTCACTATCGAGCATTGACGCCTGACATGCGCACACAGCTTACCGTTCCCATCAAGCGTGAAGAGCGTGAACGTGGCACGGGTGACCGTGGAACAGGCGTCATCGGCGTCATTGCCCTGGAATCCGACCAGGACGACATCTTCAGCGAAAGCAGCGTCGCCTTCATCGGACGCCTGGCAGATCACGCCGCCATCGCCATCGAAAACGCACGGCTGTTCCAGATCGTGCAGCAGGCCAATGACGCCAAGACAGACTTCATATCCTTTGTCTCCCACGAACTCAAGCAACCGATGACGTCAATGAAGGGATACATCGACCT
>JBJYXQ010000230.1:0-1463 GCA_046260035.1 Anaerolineae bacterium | reverse complement strand
TACGTCCGGTGGAGCGTGAAAGACAATGGCATTGGGATGAAACCGGATGAATTGACTCGGTTGTTTACGAAGTATTTCCGCGCCAGCAATGCTGCAGTGCGCAGCGTCCAGGGCACTGGATTGGGGCTGGTGATTACGCGCAGCATCGTGGAGATGCATGGCGGACAGGTTATGGTTGAGAGCGAGTACCAACAAGGCAGCACGTTCAGTTTTGCGATCCCCATCACCAACTAAAGAAGGAGATAGTCAATGCCTAAAATTCGTATTCTGGTCATAGAAGATGATGATGACGCGCGCCTGATGTATTCGATTATGCTGCGCAGTTGGGGTTATGAGATTATCGAAGCCCCCACCGGCGCCGATGGTATCCGCATCGCGCGGCAGGAAAAACCCGATCTTATTCTGCTCGACATTATGATGCCCGACATCGATGGCTATGAGGTGTGCAAACAACTCCGCTCGGACCAGCATTTTCGTACCGTGCCGATCCTCTTCCTCAGCGCGTTGGACGCGCCAGACGACCGGATCAAGGGCTACACCATCGGCGGCGATGACTTTATCAACAAGGGAAAAGTCGAATACCAGGAATTGGGAGCGCGTATCAAGTCCGCTCTCGATCGTGTAGAACGGTTGAAGTTGGAAATGCGTCGTATGAGGCCCGGAACTTCGTTAGGGTTGTTCTCGCTGCGGGGCGGTGTCGGTGTTAGTACCCTAGCGCTCAATCTAGCACACCACGCTGCTGCATGGCACGATACCCCTACGATTCTGCTTGACATGGCCTTTCCTGTCGGCAGTATTAGCCTCTGGAGCGGGGTTGAAGGGGCACGCCATATCGCAGAACTCCTATCACGGAATGCAGCGGACATTAATATACCCCTGGTCCAAAGTTTCAGCTTGCAAAACGTCCATGGCTTCCAGTTTATCCCTGGGCCTTCCGGCATTGCGGACCTCAGTGGCATCCGCACAGAAGCGGTGCAACGTCTGCTCCACATCTTGAATGAAGAGGGCTACCTTGTTATTATGGATTTGGGCCGAGGTACACTGCCACTTTTATGGCAAATTCAATCCCACTGTAATTGGATCGGAGTAGTAACCTCAGCGGAAATGACTTCACGCTCACTGGCCAACATCGCACTCAACACTGTGGCGAGAGATGAGATCGTACAACGCACATTACTACTCATTTTCAACGACGTCACCAATGCCAAGCCTGTCAGCAGCAGTTTCGGCCTATCACGCGCGCCGGATGTGTTTATCCCTTACACTCCGAATTTCGAGGACTTGCCGGAACCCTCTCCGATGGCGCACTTGTTATCCATCATCATGCACCAAGAAGAAACAAGGTAGAAACCTGGCGGCCATTCAGTCGATGCAGCCAGAATTTACGGCTCAAGCCGCGTAAGAAGAGTGTTTTTCCTTTGCACCCTCAAAGATTGTAAAGACTGCATGTAAAATGCACTTAT
>JBJYXQ010000229.1:14135-21535 GCA_046260035.1 Anaerolineae bacterium | reverse complement strand
TTATATGGAGGAGGTTGCATGAGCGCAGTTGAAGAAAAGTGGCATGCTCTAGAAGTCGATGCGGCAGTCCAGAAACTCAGCACCGATATCCGGAATGGTTTAACGACCGAAGAAGTTAAGAAGCGGTTGGGAACCTACGGATACAACGAGCTGGCAGAAAAGAAGCCGCCAACGTTCCTGGAGCGTCTATGGGAAAGTCTCAGTGAATTTATTGTGATGATCCTCATTGTCTCGGCCATCATCTCGGCCATCCTGGGGGATTGGATTGAGGCCGCGGCTATCATCGCCATTGTGATCCTTAACACGACAGTCAGCATTATTCAGGATAGCAAGGCTGAACAGGCGTTGGCGGCACTCAAAAAGATGGCAGCGCCCGAAGCGCACGTGATCCGGGGTGGGACGCGTGTAATGGTTCCTTCGCGGGAATTAGTGCCCGGCGATCTGGTGCTTCTGGAAGCTGGTAGCATCGTCCCGGCGGACTTGCGCCTGGTGCAGACGATGAATCTCAAGGCGGAAGAAGCCTCGTTGACCGGGGAATCGGTGCCGGTGAACAAGAACGCGCACCATACGTTGGATCCTGATGCCGGACTGGGTGATCAGCACAACATGGTCTTCATGAGCACGACGATCACCTATGGACGCGGACACGGTGTGGTTGTTGGTACTGGGATGCAGACGGCAATTGGTCACATCGCAGAACTCATCCAGTCTGTAGAGGACGAGGACACCCCGCTGCAAAAGAAGCTGGACCAGGTCGGCAAGACGCTCGGTATCGCCAGTCTTGCTATCTGTGGTTTGGTATTTTTGGTCGGTTTGCTGCGCCCTGTGTTGACTGGCCAAACCGTGGGGTGGGATCTCCAACACTGGATTGACCACAGCAAAGAGTTCTTTATGCTGGCCGTAAGCTTGGCAATTGCAGCCGTTCCTGAAGGGTTGCCCGCTGTCGTCACCATTTGTCTGGCCCTGGGCATGCAGGAAATGGTCAAGCGCCACGCACTGATCCGCCGATTGCCCGCTGTTGAAACGCTGGGCGCAGCGACGGTTATTTGCTCTGATAAGACTGGTACGCTGACGCAGAACCAGATGACGGCGACACGTATTTGGGTCGACGGGCATACCTACGAAGTCACAGGACGCGGCTATACACCTGAGGGTGGCTTTGTTCTTGACGGCGAAGAGATCTTACGTGTTGATGATCATCCTGTGCTGCAGGCGGCGTTGTGGGGTGGTGCTTTGTGCAACGACGCCATTCTCGAACCGCACACCGAACTGCAATACCGGATGATCGGCGACCCCACCGAAGGTGCGATGGTCGTATCCGGTGCCAAAGCGGACTTCTGGCGCGAAAAGCTGGAAGATAGCTTCCCGCGTGTGAACGAAATCCCCTTTGACTCTGATCGTAAGCGGATGACCACCATTCACGATCTCGAGCCGGCAGAGAAAGAGAATGTCAGCCCACTGCCCGGTGGTGGGAGAGACAACTATGTGGCAATTGTCAAAGGCGCGCCGGACCTAGTGTTAGACTGCTGTACATCTATCCTGACCGCCAATGGCCCTGTAGCTCTGACTGACGCAAAGCGTCAGGAGGTCCTAGATGCGAACGCGGCCCAGGCTTCGCAGGCGTTGCGCGTGTTGGCTGTGGCCTACCGTCCATTGACGGAGGTGCCAGAAGAACCTCATCCCAATGAGATCGAGAAAGATCTGGTCTTTGTTGGGCTGCAAGGGATGATCGATCCGGCTCGCCCAGAGGTGCTCCCGGCTGTGCAGAAAGCGCAAGGCGCGGGTCTGCGCACCATCATGGTGACAGGCGATTATCCGGCGACGGCTGCAGCGATTGCCGCTGAGATTGGTATCATGCGGGAAGGACACGTAGCGGTCTCCGGCGCGGAGCTGGAGGCGATGAGCGACGAGGAGCTGGATCAAGTCATTGACAAAGTCGACGTCTTCGCGCGCGTGGCCCCGCACCACAAGATGCGCATCGTAGCCGCGCTGCGCAAGCGCAACAATATCGTGGCGATGACCGGTGACGGTGTGAATGACGCACCGGCTCTCAAGCAGGCCGACATCGGCGTGGCGATGGGGATCACCGGAACCGACGTCACCAAGCAGACGGCAGATATGGTGCTCACCGACGATAACTACGTTTCCATCGTCAGTGCGATCGAGCAGGGCCGCATCATTTACTCCAACATCCGCAAGTTCGTCTACTTCCTGCTTTCGTGTAACGTGGCGGAAATCGCCATTCTGTTCATCGCTACAATCTTCGGTTGGTCACCTCCTCTCACTGCCATTCAACTGTTGTGGCTCAACCTTCTGAGCGATGGCGCTCCCGCACTAGCCTTGGGACTTGAAAAGGGCGATCCTGACCTTATGGACCGTCCCCCGCGTCCGCCGGATGAACCGGTGATCAACCGCGAGATGTGGATTGGCGTTGCTGTCCAGACGGTTGCTATCACGGCGGCTGTGTTGATAGCTTACTTTTTGGGCTGGAAGTTCTTTGGGCCGGATTTGGCACTCCGACGCGGATACATCGAAGGCACGGATGCTTATAATGAATTCGTCCTCTTGACCACGGAGACGATGGCTTTCGTCACACTGGTCGCGTCCGAGCTGTTCCGGGCCTACACTTCACGTTCCGAGCGTTACCCGCTGTTCAAGTTGGGGGTTTTCACCAACAAGTGGATGCAGTACGCGATCGGGTTCTCGCTGTTCTTGCTGCTGCTGGTAGTCTATATCCCCGTCCCCGAAATACGGCAGGTTTTCAACACGACACCGATTACGCTAACCGAATGGGTGCCAATGCTCCCACTCATTTTATTGCCTTCGATCGCTGCTGAAACGCAGAAATGGTTTGTTAATCGGCAAAAGAGAGGGTAGTCTAAAATCACCCACAAAATGGCGGCGATGCCTGAAAAGGCATCGCCGCTTTTCGTTGTGCTCTTTTATCGTTTACTGACCTGAACATGAAAAACTTAAGCTATTCCTGTGCATCGTAGGTGTAAAAAGTTTAGCAAGATACGTTCGGGTCAGTAAGCCCCTTTGGTTTCGTGGACGGTCGTTAGTCAGCACTGAAAAGCTCCCTCTCATCCCGCGCCTTAGGCGCAATTGCTACGCCAAACCGAATTCTCGGATAGATACTAAAAACGATGGGGCTCACATGAAAAAACGTGAAACGTAAAGGTTGCTTACGTTTCACGTCATATAGAAACTCTTCTCCGGATAGAATGAACCCGCGTTACTCTTTTGGCACCACCCGGATAGTTACAGGTTCCGTTTCCGTTTTGTTGCCGGCGGCGTCGTAGCCGACGACGTGGAATTTGTATTCGCCCGGTCCACCCAAGACCCAGTTGACGTTAAACGGCGCGATGTCGCGGGTTTTGAAAGGTGTTTCCTCATCGCCTTTGTAGAATTCCACACGAACAATCGAGTATTGGTCCTTAACTTCGGCATTAATGTTGACCCATTCATCGACGCCATAGACATATTCAGAGCCATCCACCGGGTAGGTGAGATCCACCTCGGGCGGCGTGTTGTCGATGGTGAATTGCAGTGTCGCCTGGCGTACCCCTTGATCCTGTCCAACAACCTGAAGTTGCAAAGTGTATAGTCCATCTTCGATCCCGGTCGTATCGAAAAATTCCAGCACATTGTTATCAACCTGGTTGCCGTGATCTGGACCGATTTGCATCCACTCGGTGGGATTCAGCCCTTTGCCGTAGACCAGGCGGAAGAAGGCGAAGTTCCCGCCGCGCGCGTTGCCGGTGATGGGGAAGACACCGTTGACGTAGGAATAGGCTGTCGGGGAGATAACCGAGACCTCCGCCTGAGCCTGGTTCGGCCCGTAAATGGTGTCATACTCCGTCGGCGGGACATCAACTTTGCGGTCTTCCGGCAGGCTGTTGATCCAATCCTGGGCTTCCGGCGGCAAAACCATGTAGACGCGCTCCTCCACCAACTCCGGCGGTGTGTAGATGGTGGCGAGCTTGCCTGTTTCGCGGTTGACCAGGAAGACCTGATAGATGTTGTCTTCTTCGGTTGGTTCGGTGCCGGGGATCATCAACTCGGTGCGTGTTGGACAGTTGCCGTTGGGTTTCATGCCGGAGACATCGCACACGGTCACTTCGATCAGGTTATCGGGACGTGTGAAGGAGACGATCGGTTCGTCTTGGAGAGCGTATTCCATTACGGCGTGCCAGATGTAGGACGCACCACGCGAACCGGGCGTGTTGATCATAAAATCGTCCGCATCTTTATTCCCTTGCCAGACGCCAACTGCGATTTGCGGGGTGTAGCCGACGGTCCAGTTGTCGGTAAAGTTGTTGGTTGTGCCAGTTTTGGCGGCGGCAGGACGTTCGTTCGCTAATTCGAGAGAGTTCGGTGTACCAAAGCCGGGGATGCGTGCGCGCCGGTCAGAAATGATGTCGGTGATCAGATAGGCAAGCCGCGGCTCTAAAATCTGGCGGGAATCAGGCTGCTCATACTGGTAGAGAATGTTGCCATTGCGATCTTCGACGCGCAGAATGGCGACAGGATCAAGTTCGCGGAAGTTCGGGCGAAGTTCCTCTGTGGGAACGGGTTGCCCGTACATCACACCGTTGTTATCGAAAACGGTAAAGGCGTACACCATATCGAGAAGCTTGACCTCGCCGCCGCCCAGGGTAAGGCTCAATCCGTAATGCTGCAGACCTTTATCAAGCGTGGTAATCCCCATCTGGTGCGCAGTCCGCAACACGTTATCGATGCCGGCAATAGACATCGCTTCGACGGCGGGGATGTTGAGCGAGCGCGCCAGCGCGTTGCGCAGACTGATTGGGCCGCTGTAATTGCGACTGTAGTTCTCAGGGACGTAGGGGGCCATTCCGGCGCCCTGGTCGAAGGCCTGGCGTACGTCCAGGAACATATAGGCGGCGTTGTGCCCTTGCGCCAGAAAGGTGACGTAGGTGAAGGGTTTGAACGACGACCCAGGCTGCCGCAAGCCGTCGGCGGCGACGTTGAATTTGCCGTCGATCTCGTCGTCCCAATAATCGGCGCTCCCGACCATAGCCAGGATTTCCCCGGTAGTGGGGCGGATAGCGACGACAGCAGAGTTTTTGATATTGTAGTCGTTGCCGATGCGATTTGCCGGCACATCGGGGATATACTGTGCCGCGTCGCACCCCGCAGCCACTGCTTCTGGAATGACAACGGCCGGGTCCTCACCGGAGAGGATGCGCAGGTATGTCTGCACGGTGCACTGTGCCTGATTGTTCAAGTCCAGATCGAGGGTCGTGTATACTCGCAGCCCGCCGCCAGCGACCAATTCAGGGGAGAACATGTTTTCCAACTCGCGTCGTACGTATATTGAGAAGTGCGGCGCCTGGATATCAAACCGTTCGTTGGATTGTGCCAGGTTCCACGGTTCGGCTTCGGCGACCTTGGCCTCAGCACTGGTGATGCAGCCTTCTTCAACCATACGTTCCAGGATAATGGTTTTGCGTTTGAGAGCGTCTTCTGGAGCGTCGAAGGGATTGAGCAGTGGGTACTGCGGAATGGCGATAAGCGTCGCCGCCTCGGAAAGCGTCAACTCGCCGACGGATTTTCCAAAGTAGACACGTGCTGCTGCATCAATCCCGTAGGCAAGATTCGCGTACAGGTTGGTGTTGATGTACCATTCCAGAATTTCTTCCTTACTGTACAGGCGCGTCAATTCCATAGAGATGAGCACTTCTTTGATCTTGCGCGAATACTTGATCTCGAAGCGTTCCTCGATCGGAATAACCGAGTTCTTGACGACCTGTTGGGTGATAGAGGATCCACCCTGAATGTCTTCATCTTGTAGATTGGAGACAAAAGCGCGCATCAGCCCGCGGAAGTTGAAACCCGGATTGGTCCAGAATGTATTGTCCTCCGCGGCCACTGTGCCGCAGACGACGTAGTCTGGCATGGCTGAAAGGGGGACCCAGTTGCGATCGCCCGCGTTAGGATCGATGACCTCGTAGAGCAAGTGCTGTCCCGTGCGATCGTAGATCTTGGTTGTCTCAAACGTTTCGACACTGGCCGCTGCTACCTCATCCGGGGTGGGCAGGTTGCCGGTGATCATATTGTAGGCGGCCGCCGCGCTCCCCACGCCCATCCCAATGACCAGGCCGGTGGCCAACAATGAAATCAGAACCAACAGTCCCACAATTCGTAGGACCAGATTCACCCCTGTGCGGCTTTTGATCCTCTTGCGATCGCGGTTGAGGATCACCACCGAGCGAATCAAAGGTACCGGTGTACGTTTCTTCATCAAATTTTACCTCAATGATAGGTTGAACGCTCACACACGTGAGCGTATTTGTGTTGTCACAATGGCCTTATTATGCCTTTCTCTCGGTGTTTTGCAAGCTGCTGACGGCTGATGACTGAAAACTGGCGGCCAAGATGCTTGACGAATTCACAATATCCGTTAGAATGTACGTGATTATGAGGTTGGATAGCGATGTTTGAATCTTTACGTGAGAAGCTACAGGGTATTTTTGATCGTCTGGGGAAGCGCGGGATTCTGCGCGAGGAAGACATCAAAGCTGTACTTCGCGAGATCCGACTGGCACTTTTAGAAGCGGACGTCAACTATAAGGTCGTCAAGGATTTCATCGGACGCGTGCGTGAGGAAGCAGTGGGCGTGGAACTTTCCCGTGCTCTCAATCCCGCGCAGCAAGTGATCAAGATCGTTCACCAGGAATTGGTAACGACACTTGGCGAACCAGGACACCTGGAATTGAAGGGCCGCGCACCCTACGTCATCATGTTGGTGGGGTTGCAAGGATCCGGCAAGACGACGATGATCGCCAAGCTGGCGTTGCATCTGCGCTCCAAAGGCCATTTCCCGTTGATGGTGGCTGCCGATACGTACCGTCCTGCGGCAATCACGCAATTGGAAGTGCTTGGTCGGCAGATCGACATCCCGGTTTACAGCGACAGCACGGCCAAACCACCGGATATTTGCGCACGCAGTATGGAAGATGCCCGCGCACGCGGTTCCGATATCGTGTTGCTGGATACTGCCGGGCGCTTGCAGATCGACGATACGATGATGACAGAGTTGGTCGCCATCCGTGAGCGCGTACATCCGACGGAGATCCTTCTCGTCGCTGATGCGATGACTGGACAGGAAGCCGTTAACATTGCGCAAGGTTTCCACGAGCGCGTTGGGTTGACGGGTTTAATCCTCACCAAAGTGGACGGCGACGCGCGCGGCGGTGCAGCCATTAGCATGCGTGAGGTGACCGGTGTGCCCATTAAGTTCCTGGGCACCGGCGAGAAGACCAACGCATTGGAGCTCTTCCACCCAGAGCGGCTTGCCAGTCGCATCTTGGGCATGGGAGATGTGCTCTCCCTGATCGAGCGTGCGGAAACGGCCTTCGACGAAGAACAAGCCG
>JBJYXQ010000229.1:0-14035 GCA_046260035.1 Anaerolineae bacterium | reverse complement strand
GATGTGCTCTCCCTGATCGAGCGTGCGGAAACGGCCTTCGACGAAGAACAAGCCGTCGAAATGGAGAAGAAACTCCGCAAGGGTGACTTCGACATGGAGGACTTCCTGAATCAGTTGCGCCAGGTCCGCAAAATGGGGCCGCTGAACGAGCTGTTGGGGATGATTCCTGGTTTGGGCAAAGCACTCAAGGGCGTTGATCTCGAAAAACTTGAGGCTGAGAAAAGCCTTAAATCTGTAGAAGCAATTATCCTTTCGATGACACCGGAGGAACGTCGCAATCCGCGTATCCTCAACGCCAGCCGCAGACGGCGCATCGCCGCAGGCAGTGGTACGGATGTCCAGCAGGTTAACCAGTTAATCAGTCAGCATCGTCAGATGAAGAATATGATGAAACGTCTGGGGCAGGGAAAAACACGCGGGTTACCCCGTTTTTTCCAGGGCTAAGACATAGACTCTATCCGTAAATTGTACTTTTGAGCGTTTCTGGCGCGTCAATGGCGAATTTTCGGATTGGTTTATAACGAATAGTTAAGTGTAATTGAAGTTTTTATACTATGATCACCTTTGGTAATAAAACAGGAGGCTTATGCTAAGGATCAGATTGCGTCGTGTTGGCGGTAAGAAACAGCCCAGTTACCGCATTGTTGTAGCAGAATCTACTTCCCCGCGTGATGGGAAGTTTGTAGAGATTGTTGGGTTTCATAACCCACGTACAGAACCTGAAACCGTTCAGATTAAAGAAGAGCGGGTGTTGCATTGGCTTTCTGTGGGAGCACAGCCGAGCGATGCGGTGACGCGCTTGTTGAAAAATGCAGGGACGTTAGCGCGATTTGAGCGCATGAAGGCGGGTGAACCCCTGGAAGCTTTGGTGGAAGAGGCCAAGGCCGTGGAGCAGACGATAAGCCCAAAAACCAATCCCACTACTCAAGACGTAGAACCTGTAACTGAGGGCGACGATAGCGAGTAATTGCGGCATTTTGCCGCGGCAGTCTTGCCGCACCTGCAGGATTTCGCCTCGGTTACTAGTTCCTTGTAATTGCGTCAATAGGACGTAATGGCTTTCACAAACTCAAGGAGGCGTAACGATGTCTGCAGTCAAAGATTTGGTCGAGTACATGACGAAAGCTCTGGCGGATGAGCCAGATGCAGTCAATCTTTCAGAGATTGAGGGCGAAACTTCCATTATGCTGGAGCTGCGGGTAGCTCCAGATGACATGGGAAGGATGATCGGCCGTGAAGGACGGACCATCAATGCTATGCGCTCGCTCGCGCGTGTTCTTGGCGCGAAGATGGGTAAAAAGGTTACGCTGGAGATCGTATAGCTATGGCCGTCGGGACGGCGGCCGTTACGGCGGCTGCATTTCGGAAAGTTAAGAGGCTCAGGGATGCTTAAAAAGCAACCTGAGCCTCGTTATTTAGCCATTGGACGCATTTTGCGCCCTCATGGCGTACGCGGCGAACTCCGGGCCGAAATCCTTACGGATTACCCGGATCGCTTGCAAGACGCGTTTGCCCAGCCCTTACGCACGTTGTATGTGGGCAAGACACACCGGCCTTTCACCCTCACCAACGTGCGTTTTCACCAGGGCGCAATGCTGCTTACCTTCAAGGAGTGTACCACGCGGGATGAGGCTGATGCTCTGCGTGGAGCCTTGGTGGAAATTCCGATGGAAGATGCAGTTCCACTAGAGGAAGACGAATATTATCACTTCCAACTCGTTGGTATGCAGGTGGAAACCGAGGAGGGGGAGGTACTGGGCGAGATCGTCGAGGTTTTCACCGCGCCGGGCGCGAACGACGTGTTTGTCGTCCACGGTTCGCGGGGTGAGATTTTGATCCCTGCGATTGAGGATGTGGTGATCAGTCTAGATGTCGAAGCTGAACGTGTAGTGATCCGCCCGTTGCCCGGTCTACTGGACATGGGGTAGAATTTGTGAGGATTCATCATTGACCTGCAGTTCACTAGCGGTTGGATGAAAATGTGACGTTATGGAATGCGGACATCTTGTCCGCATTCGAAAGCGGACGGGATGTCCGCGTTCCGAAGTTATTTTCAAGGAGCAAGGGATAGGGCATAAGGAAGGCGTGAGGTATGCGCTTTGTGCTTTATCCCTTGTTGTTCATTATCCGGCTATAGATGCAGATGGACACGCTACGTTATTGGCTTGGCTTTAACCTGGTGCGCGGGATCGGACCGGTGCGGCTGCGCATGCTGTTGGATTTCTTCGGCGATATTCAGTCGGCGTGGGAAGCACCCGAGCAAGCCTTGCGGGAGATCAAACTCAATCGGCGCTCTCTAGGAAATTTCCTCAAGGCACGCCGTCAAGTGGACCTGGACGAAGTCCTGCGGCAGGTTGAGCGCGCGGGTGCGCATGTATTGACCTGGGACACCCCTGACTATCCTAATTTACTGCGTCAGATTACCGATGCGCCTCCGGTGCTTTTTGTCCGTGGGACACTCACTCCGGCTGACGAATGGTCTGTGGCGCTGGTAGGTACGCGCAAAGCCACCGTTTACGGGCGTGAGGTCGCCCATCGACTGGCGACCGACCTGGTGCAGAATCGGGTCACACTGGTTAGCGGTCTGGCGCGCGGCATCGACAGCATCGCGCACAAGGCCGCCTTGGATGCCGGCGGGCGCACGTTGGCGGTCCTCGGCTCTGGCGTGGATCATATCTATCCGGCCGAACACCGTAAATTAGCGGAAGCTATCATCGAGAACGGTGCGTTGATCAGTGATTATCCTCTGGGTACGCGCCCCGAAGCGGCGAACTTTCCCGCTCGTAATCGCATCATCAGTGGTCTGAGTCTGGGTGTGGTTGTGGTGGAGGCGGGTGTGAAGAGCGGTGCGCTGATCACGGCGGATTTCGCCCTTGACCACGGACGTGAGGTGTTCGCCGTGCCCGGCAGTATCCTCAGCCCGGCCTCGGTGGGGTGCAATCGTCTTCTGCGCGACGGCGCGGGCATCGTCACCGAGATTGCCGACATTTTGGAGACGTTACACCTGGATCAGGTGTCGGAGAAGCAATTGGCGCGGGAGATTCTACCGGCGAACGCGACCGAGGCGGCCATTTTGGAGCGCCTCACCGCGGAGCCGCGTCATCTCGACGAACTCTCGCGGGAGATCGAGTTGCCGGTGGAAACGATCAGCAGCACACTGGTGATGATGGAACTCAAGGGCATGACGCGGCAGGTTGCACCGTTGCAGTACGTCGTAGCCCGCGAACCGGACGAAGAATACACATTGACTGTTCCTGCGGAAAATGCTTCTCACCACGGCGACACAGAGACCACAGAGACTGTATAGGATACTCTCGGTGTCCTCCGTGTCTCTGTGTTGATTGAATAGGAGGCGAAATGACTGAATCGTTGTACGCTTTGATCATGGCCGGCGGTGGGGGAACACGTTTGTGGCCGTTGAGCCGCAGCGCGCATCCCAAGCAGATGCTGAAGCTCTTTGGGGAGCGCACGATGTTCCAGCTTTCGGTGGACCGGCTGTTGCCGTTGCTACCGCCGGAACGCATCTTTGTTGTGACGGCCGGGGAGCAAGTGGAACCACTGGCCGCGCAGTATCCCGAGCTGCCGCACGAGAACTTCATCGTGGAGCCGATGGGACGCGGGACAGCATCCTGCATCGGGCTGGCGGCGATGGTGTTGCACCATCACGACCCCGACGCTGTGATGGCTGTCCTCACCGCTGATCACTTTATCGGTCTGCCCGACGCCTTCCGCGCTGTTCTGCGTGCGGCGCAGCAGGTGGCAGAGGAAGGCTACCTGGTCACATTGGGCATTGCGCCCCGATTCGCTTCTACTGGCTACGGCTACATCCGCCGGGGGGCAGCGCTGGGCCAGGTGGATGGTTTCGACTATTACCGGGTGGAGCGCTTCGCCGAAAAGCCTAAGGCGTCGGTAGCGGAGGCCTATGTGCAGGAAGGTGTGTACGCCTGGAACAGCGGTATGTTCATCTGGCGTGCCGACCGCATCCTGGAAGAGACGCGCCGTTGGATGCCGGAGTTAAGTGCGACCCTCGACGCATTGGCCGAGGTCTGGGGAACGCCAGCCTACGCGGAGACACTTGCGCGCCTGTGGCCTGCGCTGCGCAAGGAGACGATTGACTATGGCATCATGGAAAATGCTGCAAAAGTCGCTATGATTCCGGCGGATTTGGAGTGGTCGGATATTGGTGCGTGGTCTTCGGTGATGGATTTGCATCCCCACGATACTGACGGTAACGTGTTGCTTGGCGACGTCATCAATATCGATGGGGCAAACACCATGGTCTTCTCTCAGGGCGAACGGCTGATCGTCACCATTGGTGTGGAGGATTTGATCGTCGTCGACACGCCAGATACGGTAATGATCACGCGCCGAGACCAGTCGGAGCGGGTCCGCGAAGTGGTTGAGCAGTTGAGGGCCGCCCACCGAGATGATAAGTTGTAAAGCCCTGCGCTTGACACTTCGCCAACTTTCCTTTATGATTCTGTGCTGTAAAACCCTTTACTTTTATATCGATAGGTAGAATTTGGATTTTCTGGAGTGTTATGACGAAACAGACAAGCAACCATGAGTTGCACATTGAAGCATATTGTGTGAAGTGCAAGGAAAAACGGGAGATGGTACAACCAACTCCCGTCTTTACTGCTAAGGCGCAGCCTGCGACACAGGGCCAATGCCCGGTGTGCGGGACGAAGATGTTCCGTATGGGACGAACCCCGCTGCATGAAGGGCTGACGCCGCCTGAAAAACCCGCACCCCCTAAACCGACCGGCAAACTCGTTATTGTGGAGTCGCCGGCGAAAGCGCGCACGGTTGGGCGTTTCTTGGGGAAGGGCTATACGGTCAAGGCCTCTGTGGGCCATATCCGCGATTTGTTGCGTTCGCAAATCTCCGTGGATGTAGAGAATGACTTCGAGCCCAAATACCGCGTCCCCAATGATAAACGTGCCGTTGTCAAAGATCTGAACAAAGTGGTGAAGAAAGCCGGGACCGTCTACCTCGCTACTGACCCCGATCGCGAGGGGGAAGCCATTGCCTGGCATCTGAGTGAAGTATTGGACCTGCAATCGGAGCAGACGAAGCGGGTCGTGTTCCACGAGATCACCAAAGAAGCTGTAGGCGAGGCTTTTGCCCATCCACGTGGCATCGATATGGACCTGGTGGATGCGCAGCAAGCGCGACGCATTCTCGACCGGTTGGTCGGCTACAATCTGAGTCCGCTGCTCTGGCGGAAGGTGCGCAGCCGGCTTTCGGCGGGACGCGTGCAGTCGGTGGCGCTGCGTTTGATTGTGGAGCGTGAGCGGGAGATCGAGAACTTTGTCCCGGAGGAATATTGGACGCTGGATGCCGAGTTGGCCCAGCAGCATCACGATGGGCACAAGAAACGTCACCCGTTTAAGGCGCGCCTGGTGCGAATTCGTGGCAAAGAGCCTGTGCTGTCTTGTGAAGATGACGTCAAGCCCTTGGTTAAGGAACTGGAACACGCCATCTACGTTGTCTCGAAGATTAAAGAAGGACAACGCACCCGTAAACCTTCCGCGCCCTATATCACCAGCACACTGCAACAGGAAGCGGCACGCAAGCTGAACTTTATGGCGCGCAAGACTATGCAGATCGCGCAGCAGCTTTATGAAGGCGTTGACTTGGGCGATGAAGAGGTGGGACTCATCACCTATATGCGTACCGACAGTACCAATGTTGCAAAACCGGCGCAGGATGAAGCCCGTCGCTTCGTCACCGAAAACTACGGAGCGGAATTCTTGCCTGCCGAGCCACCTGTGTACAAGACGCGGGCCAAGGCGGCGCAGGAGGCGCACGAGGCTATCCGCCCTACTAGCGTGCTGCGTACACCCGAAAAGATGAAATCGCATTTGAGTCGTGATCAATACCGGCTCTACGATCTGATTTGGCGGCGTTTTGTCTCCAGCCAGATGGCCCCGGCGGTGTACGACACCATAAGCGTCGAGATATCGGCCGGAACGGAGACGGATAAGCCTTATCTCTTCCGTGCTTCTGGTTCGACGCTGCGCTTTCCGGGCTTCCTCATCGTTTACGAAGAGACCCCTTCGAGAAATGGCGATCAGGAAAAGGAGCAGCAAGCTGCCCAACAAATCCCCTCACTTACTATGGACGAGGTGCTGGACCTGATCCGCTTGTGGCCGGAGCAGCACTTCACCCAACCACCGCCGCGCTATTCCGATGCCACGCTGATCCGTACGCTCGAAGAGTACGGCATCGGGCGGCCTTCGACATACGCTGCGATTCTCTCCACCATCGAGCAACGGGGATACGTGCGCCGCGAATCGCGCCGTTACTATCCCACCGAAACCGGCATCATCGTCAACGATATGCTGGTAGACAATTTCCCTGACCTGATCAGTGTGGACTTCACTGCACAGATGGAGATGGAATTGGATGAGGTCGCCGAAGGCGAGCGGGACTGGGTTGCGTTGATGCGGGAATTCTATGGTCCTTTTGCCAAGGCGTTGGTCGCTGCCGAAAAAACAACCCCAGCTGTTGAGCAGATTGAATACATAGATCGCGCCTGTCCTAAATGTGATGACGGGCAATTGCTTGTACGCTGGGGACGCTACGGGAAGTTCATTGGGTGTTCTAATTTCCCCAAATGCCGCTATACGGAACCGTGGTTGGAAAAGATCGGCGTCAAATGCCCAAGTTGTGCGGATGGGGATATCGTTGAGAAGCGCACCAAGAAGAGACGCATTTTCTATGGCTGTTCCAATTGGCCGGAGTGCGAGTTTACGTCGTGGAAGCGCCCTTTGCCAACACCTTGCCCTGCCTGTAACGGCTTGTTGGTTGTCGCTCGCAAGGATGTCGCCAAGTGCTTGACCTGCGAGAAAGAGTTTGCTCTCGAAGCCTTGGAAACTGAACCGAGCACTGAGATAGCTGTGACGTCATAGCGCCTTGCCTGGACGGTAATATGAGCGCCGCGCCGGGGATCCCCGCGCGGCGTTTTGTTTGCCGTCGTGGTATAATATTCTACGTTACTTCCAATGTGGGGAAAGGAGATCGCATGGGACCGCTAGATCTGCTCATCATTTTTGTGGCTGTAGGTGTCGTCGCTTTCTTGACCTATCAACGGATGGCACGGGCGCTCTTCTCATTGGCTGTCCTGTGGGCAGCTACGATGTTAAGTGGTCTGTTATATGAAGAGGCAGCTTATCGCCTTAAGGCGGTTACTGGACCTAACCGTTCGCTCGCGCAAGGCGCATTTTTCATGGGACTGTTTGTCCTTTTCTTTGTTCTGGGGTATGTTGTGATCCATGTCTCTTTCCCGGTCACCAAACTGCCCAAGCTTGGATTTTTGGACTATGTGATGGGCTTCCTACTGAGCCTCATCGTCGCTGCGGTGATCGTGGCTTTGCTGCACAATGCGATTGGCGTGATGGTGAGCGAGCGCTGGACGGATTATAGGGCATGGGCACAGATGCGCAATGACTTCTACGCGTCGCCGTTGTTACCCTTCTCGCGGACAGTGTTGAGCGTATACCAGTGGCTGTTTGTGCCGTTTTTGCGCCCATTGCCACTTGCGCTGAGTCTATTATAGGGGTCTGTAAAGGCAGAGCTTCCCGCGTCTGGATGCATTTTACTTGCAAAAGTGGAACTCGTAATTCTGCAGACTCTTAGCTGTTGACTGACGTATGATCTGGGAGTGTTGATGAATCGCCATTGGGTCACCCTTGAATATCCTGAAATCTTGAAGCGTCTGGCGCGGTACACGGACTTCTCCGGCGGCGCGGAACTGGCGTTGGCGCTGTTGCCGACTTCGGAGCATCGCGAGGCCCGGGAGCGCCTGGCGTTGACGGGCGAGGCACGCCTGTTGCTGGATTCGCGCCCGGACTTCGCCCTTGGCGGCGTGCACGACATCCGCCCCCTTGCCGAGCGCGCCCAGCACGGCGTGACCCTGCAACCTGGCGATTTTCTGCAAGCTCGTGATACGCTGGCAGGTGCAGCCCGTGTGCGGCGTGGCCTGACCCAGTTGGAGGCGCAGTTCCCCGGCCTGGCGGATATTGCCTGGCGCATTCATCCCCTCGCCAGTCTCGTGGACGGGATTGTTCGTGTGTTGGATGACCGGGGCGAGGTTCGTGATAACGCCTCACCCGAGCTGGCACGCATCCGACGTGACCTGCGCGTTGCTCAGGATCGTATCCAGGATCGCTTGCGACGTCTGATTGCTTCACCGGATGTTGCGCCATACCTGCAGGAATCGCTGGTCACGCGCCGTGAGGGGCGTTTCGTCATCCCCGTGCAGTCCGACTTCCGTGGGCACGTTCAGGGAATCATCCACGATCGTTCGTCGAGCGGCGCGACACTGTTTATGGAACCCACCCAGGTCGTTGAGTTGAACAACTCCCTGCGTGAGCTGACAATCGCCGAGGAAGACGAGATCTATCGCTTGCTGCATGAGCTGTCGGTGCAGGTGGCGCAGCACAGCGACGAGATCACCGCGACATTGGACGCGCTCGCGGAGATTGATCTGACGTTGGCCAAAGCGCGTTATGCTGCCGAGACGCTGGCCGTCGAGCCAGAATTGATCCCCATCACCGATCCACCCCCAGCGCCCAAAGGGGATAACGTCCATCCCGGCACGGTGGTCCATTTGCCTGGCGCGCGCCATCCGCTGCTCGATCCCGAAACTGTGGTGCCGGTCAATGTGGAATTGGACGAGGAGACACACGTGTTGGTCATCACAGGCCCGAACACCGGCGGCAAGACGGTTTCGCTGAAGACGGTGGGCCTGCTCACGTTGATGGCCCAGGCGGGGATGCACCTGCCGGCGGATCCGGGCGCGAGGCTTTCGTGTTTCGAGACGGTGGTGGCCGACATCGGCGATGAGCAGTCCATCGAGCAGAGTCTCTCGACCTTCTCCTCGCACCTCACCAACATCATCTCCTTTCTGGAGCAAGTGGACCATCACGCGCTGGTGTTGCTGGACGAACTGGGGGCTGGCACCGATCCCGCCGAAGGGGCTGCGCTGGCGCGCTCGCTGCTAGATACGTTCCGCCAACGCCGTTGCACGGCCTTCGTGGCGACGCACTACCCGGAACTGAAGCTGTACGCGCACAACACGTCCGGCGTGCGCAATGCCTCGATGGAGTTCAATGTCGAAACACTTGCGCCGACATATCGCCTCGTCATCGGTTTGCCGGGTCGCTCGAACGCCTTTGCGATTGCCCGTCGCCTGGGACTGCCCGAAAACATTGTGAAGACCGCACGCAAGATGATTTCCGGTGAGGAACTGCGTGCCGATGATATGCTTGAGGATTTGCACAATCTGCGCATTCAGACGGCACAGGCGCGCGACCAGGCACGTCTCGCCCACAAGGAATCCGAGACGCTTGCCCGGGATTTGCGTAAGCGCCTGCTCGGTATCGAAGATGAGCGACAGGAGATCCTGAGCCAGGCTGAGCGTGAAGCGCAGGAGGAAGTTGAGGCGCTGCGCGCTGAGATTCGCACGCTGCGCCAGCGCCTGCTCACGACGCCGTGGCGTGAAGCGCCGCCGGCGGTCGATGAAGTGGTTGACGCACTCGACGATCTGGAGATCACATTACCCGAGGTATTGCCGCTGGTCGAGGATGTGCTGGCTGCCCCTGAAGTCGAAGCGCCGTCCGGCCCCCTCGCTGAGGGCGATACCGTGGAGTTGACGGCGTTAGGTGTGCAAGGGACGGTGCTGGAGGTGGAAGGCAAGGAAGTCATGGTGCAGGCCGGACCTTTGCGCACGCGCGTCGGCGTCGGAGAAGTAGAGTTGTTGCGCCGTGCGCAGCCGGCAGCCGCAGCTGCGTCGGCGTCTACCAGAGTGAAAGTGCCTGCACGCGGCCCCTCTCCCGGCATTCAGATCGATCTGCGTGGGCAGACGGTGGAGGAAGCGGAGGTGCAATTGGAGCGCTACCTGGACGCTGCCGCGATGGCGGCGCTTCCGTGGGTGCGGATCATCCATGGCAAGGGTACCGGCAAACTACGCCGCGAACTGCGTAGCTTTATGGCAAATCACCCCCTCGTAGTTTCCTATGAATCTGCCGCTGAAAATGAGGGCGGTGACGGCGCAACGGTCGCGCACTTAGTCCATTCCGAGTAGCTGAGGGTTTCATGAACAAGGGCCTAGCGCATTAGCTAGGCCCTTGTGTGTGGATTGGCTATAATGCCGTCGTTTATTCCTTGGCTTTCGTGCCCTCGCCGCTGGCGGCAGTATCCGCCTTGGTGCTTTGCTCCGCCGCAGGTTTTTCATCAGAAGACTTTTCATCCGTCCTGCGGCTACCGGGTATAGCGGTCGACGATTTGGAACGATTGTCGGTGACGTAGAACCCGGATCCTTTGAAGATAATGCCGGCAGGTTGAATCAATCGCACGACAGGTCCCTGGCAATCCGGGCATATTGTAACCGGCTTGTCGTTGAAGTGCTGACGACGCTCGAAGCGCAATCCACACTCTTGACATTGGTATTCGTATAACGGCATACTTTTTTACCTCCCCTGCGATAGCGTGTTCTATTATACGCATTTTGCACCTGTTGGCAAGTAAAATGACGGCTAAGACAGGGCTTTATCATTCTCCGGGTGCAATGCACCTCAGGTTTCCGCTGGCTCAAAAAGCGGCTTTAGCGGCAAGATAACACGCAAAAGCTTCTTGGCCAATAAGAATGATAAGGCCCTGATAAGTAAAAGTCTATCTCTTGACAAACCATCGCTTTCCGTTACCATAGAGCCTGTAGTGCGTGAGGACGATGCTCGATAGGGGCTGAAGGTTGGGTCCTGCGCGGCGGAAACCTTCGAACCCCGCCAGGTCCGGGAGGAAGCAACGGTAAGGAGGATCTTCTGGGTGCCGCAGGGGTGCCTGGTCTTCGGTCCCTCTCGAGCATCGTCTTCGTTTAATTTCTTGCTGTGGTCGGTCTCCGATCGCGCCACGGCGGGCACGGTCAGAGACCGACGCGGTCGCAGACCGGCCCGAACGCAATTGCTGAGGCATAACGGAGTGAATTGGCAGACTAAATTATTGGGCCTTGTGCTGGCATTACTGGCGGTCTTGGTCTTGACCGCGGGATACCGTGCGACATTGACCCCGGTGACGTTGACCATTGACGGCGAAAGTCGCGTGGTCAGGACACACCAACCTACCGTAGAATTGCTCATGGCTGATCTGGGCCTGAGCCTGCGCCCCGAAGATCACCTTTCTCCTAAATTGAGCACGGCCTTAGCCCCTGGATTAGAGGTGCGGATCGAGCGCGCAAAGCCTGTCGTGGTGGTTGTGGATGGGCGCGAGCGCCAGATTTACGCCCATCAGGAAAATCCCGCCGACCTTCTGGCGCAACTCGACGTGCAGCTAGACAGCCATGACACCATCCAGATCCGCCCCGCCCTGGCGACAGACCCGCCGGAGACCCGCTTCCGTATCGTTGTGGAACGAGCGGTGCAGATCATTTTGGAGGATGGTGGCGTGCGCGCCACGTTGTACTCCAGCGCAGCGACGGTTGGGGCGGCGTTGTATCAGGCCGGCATCCAATTGTACCGTGCCGATCGTGTCTATCCCGATGCGGCTACGCCTCTGCAAAATGGCCTGCACATTCGTACAGAACGTTCCATTCCCGTGTCGGTGCGCGTGGATGGACACGTCCTGCGAACACGGACCCATCGCAGCCGGGTGGGGGAGGTGTTGGCCGATTTGGGAGTAACGCTCAATGGTCAGGACTACACGGCTCCCTCCCTGGAAGCGTCTTTGAGCGATGTCGATGAAATCCGTGTCTACCGGGTGACCGAAAGTGTGATCGTGGAGCAGAGCCCGATTCCATTCGATTCCGTGTGGCAGGCTGACCCCGATTCTGAGATCGATACGCAGAGCTTGCTGCAAGAGGGCGAGCCAGGGGTACTGGAACGTCGCATCCGTCTGCGTTATGAGGATGGGCAGGTCGTAGAGCGTCGCGTGGAAGGGGAAAGCGTGGTGCTGGCCCCGGTGAACCGTGTGATGGGCTACGGCACGATGATCGTTGTACGGCAACTAGCGACGGAGAGTGGGACGGTGGAGTATTGGCGGGTGTTCCGCATGTTGGCAACCTCATACAGTGCGGGAACGGCGGGCGTTTCTCCCTCGTCGCCGTATTACGGGCGCACGGCCACCGGCATGACGATGCGCTTCGGCATTGTGGCCGTGGATCCTAGCGTGATCCCACTGCGGACCGAAGTGTATGTACCCGGTTATGGTGTCGGCTATGCCGGTGATACCGGTGGTGCGATCAAAGGGCGTCGTATCGATTTGGGCTACGATGATGCCAACTTGCGGCTCTGGTATAGTTGGGTGGATGTTTACCTGCTCACGCCTGTCCCCGACAACATCAATTACCTGGGCCCATGACGAACGATCCGCGCGCGTTACTGCGCCATTATGGCCTCACGCCCCGCAAATCCTTGGGGCAGAATTTCCTTGTTGATCCGAATAAACCCGCGCGCATTGCAGCGCAAGCGGCGTTGACCCGTGACGATACGGTGCTGGAAGTGGGCGCCGGCCTGGGGACGTTGACGGCCGCTCTGGCCGCCGAGGCCGGGCACGTCATCGCCGTGGAAACGGACCCGCACCTGGTCGACATCTTGCAGCAGGAGATGAACGCGTTTGAGAACGTTTCCATCGTCTACGGTGACATCCTCAATCTTGACCTGGCAACCGTGTTGGATGTTGTACCTGAACCGCTCATGCCTTTGTGGGGAATGCGCCTTCCGCATTACCACGTGGTTGCCAACCTGCCCTACTACATCACGGCTGCGGTACTGCGCCACTTGTTGGAGGCCGCTGTGCGACCCGCGCGGATGGTGGTGACGGTACAGCGCGAGGTGGCGGCGCGGATCGTCGCTGTCCCGAACGACATGAGTGTGCTGGCAGTGAGTGTGCAGTTCTACGGGAAGCCGCGCATTGCGATGCGCTTGAAACGTGGAGCGTTCTTCCCTGTGCCGGATGTGGAATCCGCCGTGGTCTGCATCGATCTATACGAAACGCCACCCACGCCGGTAGCGGATGTGGCAGAATTTTTCCGCGTTGTGCGGGCCGGATTTGCGCAGCGACGGAAGCAGTTGCGCAATACGCTTGCGGCAAGCTTGCGTTTACCCCCAGACGATGTGGTCGCGGCGTTGGCGAGCGTCGATGTCGACGCGACCCGCCGTGCCGAGACACTTACGCTGGAGGAGTGGGGGCGGGTGACAGGGGCGCTATATCCGCATTAAGAACCTGTCTGAAAACTGTCTTCTTTAACGCTTCAGGCGGATCATAATCCGCCGTTTCCGCGCCAGCGCGGGATTGTGATCCCGCGCAAGCACGTTTTTGTAGATTTTTCCCCCGGAATCCCATCCTGCCTCATCCCTCAGGATACTGTTCGAAGTAGAAGTGCCGTTCTGCTCTTTGCTCTCCAAGATAGAGGAAGTCCCGTGCGGGTTTGCCGTCGATGTACTTCCAAAACACCACATGATGCGGAACGACCTTGATCACAACCTGCCACGGCAGCGTGCCATACGTGTCGTATGAACCTTTGTGTTGCTTGATGTAGAGTTCCTTCACGGCGGCGTTGTCTTCCCAACTCCCCACATCTGAAGCAACGCCCTCGATGGATACATTGGAACAACACAAAGCGACGTTGCCGTTTTGCATCATCTGAGTGTATTTTTCAAAATGCCGGCTTGTTTGGAAGTAGATGTCGACCCCATCGTGAACGATGCTCATCGAACGGGCAGAGACACGGCTGCCATCGGAAGTCGCCAGGACCCAAACCTTGTTTTTGTCCAGAGCCTGCAGGAGTTCGTTCTTTAGATTTTCGTAATCGAGTTTCATATCGTCTCCACTAGCTGGGACTGTTGCGCTTCTTTAATAAGCTGTGCCGCGTTTACTTCACTGACAAGACGCTGACCGCCATATCCAGCATTTGGGCGGGCGTTGTTTCCGTGCCGACGGTCAGGCGGTGCACGGGGATGCCCTTGTTTGCATAGTATTGCAGCAAGGGGCGTGTCCGTTCCTGAAAGGTCTTGAGCTTGGCCTGGATCTCCGC
>JBJYXQ010000228.1:0-6035 GCA_046260035.1 Anaerolineae bacterium | reverse complement strand
GGTGTTCTCCAACGTATTGGCCGTTGATCCACACCTTGGCAGCGTAATTGGCCGAGCCGACGCGCAGAAAGATCGCCTGCCCGTGCCACCCTTGCGGGACGTAGAACTCACTTGCATACCAAGCCGTGCCGAGATAATCGCGTGTGTCCTGAAAAAGCTCGTTCCAACTCGCGGGCACGGCAATGGTGCGTGGGGCATCCAGGCTATTGAACCAGCCTTCAGCTTCGCCCACGTCGTCCGGGTCGAGTTTAAAGTCCCAAAAACCGGAAAGATCGCGTAGATTACGGATGTCATTTTGTTGCGGATAGAGCATCGGTTACCTCCTGATGTGAAACGTGATTTGTGATCTGGAACGTACAACCGGCAATGTTTTGTTGTCGATACCTATATCATAGGCGCGAAATCCATCGGGGCAAGTGCGGTTTGACATCTCATGTGTTCTCGTTATAATTTAGCAAGCTAAATATTAGCTTGCTAAATAGTTTCTGTGGTTGGGAGGTCTGGTTATGCTGCAACCTGGAACGCAAGAACCATTGGGCCATTCACTTTCGCGGATTTGCCGTCTGACGCACGCGCGGATGTATGCTCTGACCGGACAGATCGGTCTGCATCGGGGGCAATCCCTGGTGCTCAAGGTGCTATGGGGGCAGGATGGCCTTACGCATTCTGAGCTATCCAATCTGCTGCATGTTGCACCGGCGACGATGTCGAATATGATCACGCGGATGGAGAAATCGGGCCTGGTCGAGCGTCGTGCGGATGTGCATGATCAACGGATGTCGCGCGTGTATCTGACCGAAGCGGGAAACGCGATCGAGACGCAGGTGCAGCATATGTGGACCGAGTTTGAGGCTCAAGTGTTTGACGGGTTCGATGCGGACGAACGCGAGATGTTGCGGCAAGCTTTTGAGCGGATTCAGGTGAATCTGCTGCGGTTGGATGAAGAAAACGTGGAGGTATGATAATGACGGAATCGATGCGGATGTGGGTCGAAGTGGTGTTTGATGTCGCCTATTTGCTTGTGGTGTGGGCGATTGTGGTGGCGATGTTGCGCCGTCGGGCGACATTGGCGCGTGACGTAAGATCGTATGCACTTCTGTTCATCTGGGCCTTCGGTCTGCTGGCCTTGGGGGACACCGGTCACGTGGGATTCCGTGTATGGGCCTATGCGTTGGGTGGCCTTGCGGCGACCGTCTCCGTTGCGGGCGTGTCGTTGCCCCTGGTTGGGCTGGGGGCGCTATCGACGGCTATAACCGTGACATTCTTTTACGTACTGATGTTGTTCATCTGGCAGAGACGTTTCAAGAAGCCTTTGGGATGGTTTGGCTATCTCTTGTTGGCCGCCGCGGCGGTGCGTCTGATTGTGATGGCCTTTCCCCAGAATGAGTGGAACAACGTCGTGCCCCCTTCGACCTGGGGGCTGTATCGTAACATCCCGCTGGTCATCCAGGGGCTGGGTGTAGCCTACTTGATCTTGCGAGATGCTACGGCGGCCCAGGATCGTGTGTTCCGGTGGGTGGGCTATATGATTCTGGTTTCGTATGCTTTCTACGCACCGGTCATTTTGTTTGTCCGAACTGTGCCGATGCTGGGGATGTTGATGATCCCCAAGACGCTGGCCTACGTCGCTATCGCCTGGCTGGCCTACGCGAATCTGTTCTCACGTTTTTCTCGAACTGTGTCTGAAACCACACTCGGCACCGCCTGACGGGTTTGGTCTGTTGTCTACTGGCTACAGTCAAGCCTGAACAACCTCGCAGCGTTGCCGCCCATCACCAGATCGTGTTCGGCAGGACTGACATCGTCCGCCAGCGCGGCCTCGTACGTGGCGCGGACGACGTGTGGGCGTTGGAAGGGGGCGTCGGTGCCGAAGAGGACGCGATCTGCGCCGATCGTCTTGATGGCGTGCATCACCGCACGATCGGTAGTGGCGCTGCCGATGAGGAACATATTCGGGGAGCGCTTGGCGATTTCGACGACAGCTTGGTTCATATCCCAATTCGCCATTCCCATATGGACCATCAGTACGGGCATTTCGGGATACATTCGCGCGACGCGTTCGGCCCGGAAGGGGTGGGTGTTCTCGTAGAAGTCTGCGCCGATGTGGAACGCGAGCATCACGCCGGCTTTGGCAATCTCTTCGATCACCGGAAGGGCCAGCGTTGGATCGTCGATGCGGTAGTTGTTCTGCGCGCCGTTGAGCTTGACGCCGTACAGTCCGTACTCTTCAGTACAGACCCTGACCATTTTCTTGGCGTGATCCACACTGACGGTCGGATCGGCCCAGCCGAAGCCGAGAATTTTATCGGGATACTGGCGCATCGCGTCGTAGACGTAGCGGTTGTGGCCCTCGATCTCCTCGCCGTGATAATCGGGCTTGAGCCAGGTGAGGGTTTTGTCGATGCCGGCGCGCTCCATCCGTTTGAGGTGTTCTTCCAGTGCAAACGCACCGCCTGTAGGGGCGATGTGGGTATCTGCGTCAATGATGAGCATAGGTTTCTCCTTTGCGATGTTTGATACCCGGTATTGTAGTACGAGGGCGTCAGGATGCAAAACACCCTGACGCCCTCTTGTGCTTGGACTATTAGATCAGATCAAAGCCCGATGTTCTCTACCGATCCCTGGTAGGTTCCGGCGTTGGGAAATGCCTGCGTTGCCAGTGCGATGAAGCGTTCACTGAAGCCGTAGCCTGCTAGCGTGCTCAACGGGACCATGCGCACGCTGTGAATGGGATTCGCGTCGGCTTCCGGTTCTAGTCCCATCTGCAACGATCCGCCAGTCCGTTTGACGGCGAAGGTGATGTGTACGACGTGCCGCCCATCCGCGATGCGATCGCAGACATAGAGGAGCCGTTCGATGGCGACGTGCAGTCCCGTTTCCTCTTGCACCTCGCGGATGAGACAGGCCTCCAACGACTCGCCGAATTCCAGTGTGCCACCGGGCAAGGACCAGGCGCGTTGCAGCGACGCGCTGATCTTTTGTTCTACTAACAAGATATTGCCGTCTTCAATCAACACGGCGGTTGCTCGTACTTTGGGTTGCATCGCTACAATTCTACGATTGAATGTGTCGGCCTACTCGGCAGAAACGGGAACGGTTTGCGGTACGAGTTGCGGTTCGGTGCGCAGTCCCAGTGCAAAGGGCACCGATAAGAGAATCAACCCCGCTGTTCCCAAGAAAATGCCCCCGTACCCAATCAGCGGCAACAGCGCACCGGCGACTAACGGCATCGCGACCGAGGTGACGTGGTTGATGCTGATTCCGGCTGACAATGTGGGCGTGAGCTCTTCGGCGGGCGCGCTGCGATATACGTAGGTGTTCAGCCCCATCCCCAGCATAACCAACAGTTTGACGGTGAGTAGTAAAATGACAAGCAGCCACACGTTATTAACCATAGCAAAACCTATACAGCACAATGCGAGTAGGATGTAGCTGGTCGACACTGTAATACGTTCGCCAAACCTGTCGAGTAATCGACCCAGGTAGGGTGCACCAATCAGATTGACGATGCCACTGGTGAGCAGTAACAGGCTGACGTGCCATACTTCCAGGCCGAAGTTTTGCACGAGTACCAGAATGCCGAAGGTGTTAAGGACCTCTTTGCGCGATCCCTGGAAGAAGGTCGAAACGTAATATAGCCAATAGCGACGTTTGAGCAACATCCGCGGTGGTTTCCGTTCGGTGCTGCCGATATTTGTGGGCAGTTTTAGCGTCAGGAGCCCTGCAATGATGATGAAGATGGCGCCGGCGATGTAGTACGCTGTCAATGGGATGGCGGCCCCAAGCTTCGAAATCAAGGTTAGCACTGCCATTCCCACGATGGAGGCCAGCGCTCCAACCGACGAGAGTATTCCCATAACATGTCCGGTCTTATCCTTGGTGCTCAGGGACATCGATAGCGCACTGTGTACCGGCATCCACACGTGAATGCCCAGGCTGGCAATGACGGCGACCACAAGTAGCGCGGTATAGGAATGGACAAATGCGAATAGCCCATAGCCGATACCCATCAGGAAGATCGACCAGGCTGCGCTCCGGGACAACGGTAACCGCATGGTAAAGGCAGCGATGAAGATCAGCGCTAACCCCGGTATTTCGCGAATGCCTTCCAGCCACAAGACTTGATTCCCGGTGAGGTGCATCACATCGACAAAGAAGTTTGTGCGAGCGCCGCCGAGTACACCTTGCCCAAACTGGTTCAGAAAGACGGTGACGGCCAGCAGTATCAGGTTGCGGCTCCAGATTGTTGGATCTAGCGCCAGTTTCGCCAGGATTTTCTTCACTATGTTATACCTCTTCCAACACGCGGGTAAGTACCGCGATGCTCTTGTGATATTCGTGCAGATCGATGTGCTCGTGTGGCGTGTGGTCGAGCGCCGAGTCGCCCGGACCGTAGGCCAGGATTGGGCAGTTCCACACTGGCCCGACGACGTTCATATCCGAGGTGCCGCTCTTGACCTTGAACTGGATCCGCCCGCCCTCCGCGTCGATGGCTCTGACGAAGGCGCGCGCCAGTGGCGTGTTCTTCGCGGCATGATAGGCAACTTCGCCACCGCTGAAGCGCAGGTCTGCATCTCCGGCGAAACCGCGCAGCGTGGCTTGCAGGTCGTCGATAACGATCTCAGGCGGCAGCCGGAAGCCCAGCGTGAGCGTCGCCGTTTGCACGAAGCCGTCGTCTTCGGAGTGCATAGCGCGCAGGGAAGGCGCGAGTTGCTCGAACATCCGGGGACGTGTGGCATTGTACGCCGCGGCGTGCTCCATCACTGCCTGCCAGAATACGAAGGCTTCTTCACAGACACTCGCGTCTGGTCGGGCGGTGTGCCCGATCTCGCGGGAGAGCGTGTACTGCGCCAGCAGGCGGCCTTTGTAACCCGTGGTCACGCAATTCCACCGGCTCGGTTCGCCGATGATGACGGCGTCCGGCGTGAGTTTGTCCAGCAGGTAGCGCGCGCCTTTGGAGGTAGCGGCCTCCTCTTCCACCGCGCCAACCACGACGATGCGCTTGTCGCTGGCCGCCCCGGCCCGCGCTGCCGCCGCGGTGAACGTCGCCAGCGGACCCTTAGCATCGACGGTGCCGCGCCCGTAGAGCAGATTGCCCTCGCGCCGTACCTCGATGAAACCGGGCACGGTGTCGATGTGCCCGAGCAGCAGGATGGTGCGCGCGCCATCGCCTAGTGTGCCCACGGCGTTGCCCGCGCCGTCGATGTAGGCGTGGAAACCAAGCGTCACCATCTGCTCGACCAGGTATTCGACAGCGGGCTGCTCCTGCGTGGAGGGGCTGTACTGCGCGACCAGGCCCTGCAGCAGGCTGTCTGCCTCGGTATCATTGCATGTTGTCATCGTTAGTCGCTCTCTTTTTTGACAGGATTTACACGATGAGAAAAATCCTGACAATCCTGTCAAATTCTATGATTCGGCTACTTTAAGCGTGTAGTCGATGACTTTAGCCGGGATGTTGACACCGGTGGTGTCGATGCTGTTGCGGAACTCCATCGTGTAGTTGATCTCGTTCACCAGCAGCCCGCGGTCCTCGTCCTCGAAGATGTCGAGTGCGACGACGCCTCCGCCGATGGCTTTGGCTGCCGCGAGGCACAACTCGTTGAGTTCTGGCGTCACCGGGCACTTTGTCGCCACGCCACCGCGTGCCGTGTTGGTGATCCAGTGTGGCGAAGTGCGATAGATGGCGGCGATGGTCTCGTCGCCGATGACGAACGCGCGGATGTCGCGGCCCGGCTTGTGAATGTATTCCTGGATGTAGTAGATCGAGTGGTGGTAGGAGCCGAGGATTTGCTTGTGTTCAAGCACCGTCTCGGCGGCCTCGCGATCGTTGATCTTGGAAAGCAGCCGACCCCACGAACCGACACCGGGCTTGAGTACCACTGGGTAGCCCATTGTCTCGATGGCCTCAAGCGCCGAGTCTGGTGTGAAGGCGACCAGTGTGCGCGGGGTGGGTATCCCGGCGCGCACCAGAGCGCTGGTCGTCAGCAATTTATTGCCGCAGTTCTCGGCGACCTGGTAGGTATTGACAGTCGGCA
>JBJYXQ010000227.1:0-2925 GCA_046260035.1 Anaerolineae bacterium | reverse complement strand
TTGATGAGCGTGCGCACTTTCTGCGCCTTGAGATAGTAGGCGTCGTAATAACCTGCGCTGAGCGCGTACGTGCCGAGCATAATGCGTCGCTGCACTTCCGGGCCGAAGACCTCACCGCGCGTTTGCGCGTACAGGTCGCCGATGGTTTCAAAATCTCCGCCGGCGTCCGCGCCGCTGGCGCGGTAGCCATAGCGAACACCATCGAAGCGTGCCAGGTTCGCGCTGGCTTCCGCCGGAGCAACGAGATAGTATGTCGAGAGTGCATAATCGGTGTGCGGCAGGTGGACGTCCACCAGTTCCGCGCCCAACTCGACGAACGTCTTTAGCGCCTCGCGAACGGCTTGTTCGACATCGGGCTGCAGGCCTTCGGCAAAATACTCGCGCGGCACGCCGATGCGCAAGCCCTTCACGTCTCGCGACAGCGCCGCGCCGTAGTCGGGCACCGGATCGGGCCACGTCGTGCTGTCCAGCGGATCGTGCCCTGCCATGATCTGAAGCATCAGCGCTGCGTCGGTCACATCGCGGGTCAACGGCCCCGGCTGATCCAGCGACGAGGCGAACGCAACCAATCCGTATCGCGAGCAACGTCCATAGGTAGGCCGCACGCCAACCACACCGCACAATGACGCCGGCTGCCGCACTGATCCGCCGGTATCCGTCCCCACTGCTGCGAGGGCTTCGCCCGCCGCGACCGCTGCTGCGCTACCGCCGCTGGAACCGCCAGGCACGCGTGTCACGTCCCACGGGTTGCGTGTGGGGAAGAAGGCGGAGTTCTCCGTACTCGATCCCATCGCAAATTCGTCCAGGTTCGTCTTGCCCAGGACGATCGCGCCCGCTGCCTTGAGCTTGCGAACAATCGTGGCGTCGAAAGGCGGAATATAGCTTTCGAGGATTTTGGAACCGGCGGTGGTTTCGATGCCCTGCGTGGAGATGTTGTCCTTGAGCGCGATAGGGATACCGAGTAGCGGTGCATCGTGACCTTCCGCACGCGCGGCGTCGGCGGCTGCGGCCTGTTCCAATGCCGCTTCGGGCGTCAACGTAAGATAGGCTTGGAGGGCATTATCGACGGCGAGGATGCGATCCAGCACCGCCTGCGTCAGGGCGACGGAGGTGGTGTCGCCGTGTCGCAGCGCATCCAGGGCCTCGTGGATGGTCAGATCGTAAAGATCGCTCACGCTTATTCCCTTACCGTACCGGTGGGACGACAAAACAGTTATCCCGCGCGGCGGGTGCGTTTGCCAGTGCGTCTTCGGTGGGCAATGTAGTTGCCGGCTCGTCCTCTCGCAGGACTGTGCGCAGCGGCAGCACACTCGCCGTCGGTGGAATGGCATCTGTATCCAGCTCTTGCAGTTGTGCAGCATGGTCCAAAATCGCCGAGAGCTGTTCCTGGTACAGGGCCAGCTCTGCTTCATCCAAGGCGATGTGGGCCAGCGCAGCGATATGTTCTACGTCTTCGCGGGTCAACGCTATGGTTTTAGTCATCATCCCTTTCTTACTCAACGAGTTCTATGGTTCAACAGAACCATGTTCCCGTGATTATAACATCCTTTTTCACATAGCGACAAGCAAAAATGCGGAAGAACATATATTCTTCCGTTGAAGTCCACCCTTTTTGCTCTGGAGGCCAATATGCATTTTCCGAGCTAAACTTCATATTCTCTCCTACTATGCTATAATCGTTCCCTGATTGAGCAAGTGAAGGCTCTCTATCTTTAGCATGACAAAAAGACCTTCACTTGGATTCTTGCGAAGATGTGTGAACCTTTGCTGATCCGTGCATATGAAACTAAACTATTTCGACTTTCCTGAGAGCGTATAGCCGTTTAGAAAGCTATGTTTGGATCAGTCGTTTGCCTGAATCTTCACAAGGGCGAGAAAGCCAAAGTGTAGAGGAAGATAGGCGATATTATGGTGACGTGGGTGCGGGTACGGTATCGAGTCGCGCAGTTTTTTACAACGTTATGGACCTCCTTTCGCCCGGTTGACGTCGCCTACGCAGCGCGTCATCTCGATCCGGCCCTATTGGGCCTTTTCCGGCGTATGTCCCGCGCCGAACAGCATCACGGCATCGCCATTTGCCGGGCCTTGCAGGCACAGGGATATACCGATGCAGATCTGCTTGTTGCCGCGCTGCTCCACGATGTCGGCAAAATTCAAGCGCCGCCGCGCCTATGGGATCGCGTCATTCCCGTTCTGGGAGAACATTTCGCGCCGCAGCGGGCCGCCCGCTGGAGCGTTGGTGAGCCACGTGGTCTGAGGCGCGGTTTCGTCGTTCGCCGGATGCATGCCGAATGGGGCGCGGCGCTGGCAGAGCAAGCCGGTGCCTCCCCACGCTCGGTGGACTTGATTCGACATCATCACGATCCGGCAGGAGACGATGTCGAATTGGCGGCGTTGCAAGCAACGGATAGCTACTAATCATGCCATCACAATCGCGTCGTGTCTTGATGATTGCCCCCACGTCCTTCTTCCTGGACTATGGTTGCCATATTCGCATCCTGGAAGAAGCGCGCGCGTTATTGGCACAAGGGTTACAAGTCCGCATCGTCACCTACTATCTGGGCCGCGACTTACCCGATCTGGACATCGTGCGTTCAGCCCCCACGCCCTGGCACTCCGACTACGAGGTCGGTTCCTCGCGGCACAAGATCGCCTTTGATGTGCTGCTGTCGTGGAAGGCGTTGTGGACGGCGCTGCGCTGGCGACCGGATATCGTCCATGGGCATCTGCACGAGGGCGCGCTGATCGGCAAAGTCCTGGCGAAACTGCTGCGCGTCCCACTGGTCTTCGACTTCCAGGGCAGTTTGACGGCTGAGATGCTCGATCACCATTTTCTAAAGAAAGACAGCGTCGCCCACTACTGGTGGCAGCGGCTGGAAGAGCGCATTGTCGAGATGCCGGATGCCATTATCACCAGCACCGTCC
>JBJYXQ010000226.1:0-4751 GCA_046260035.1 Anaerolineae bacterium | reverse complement strand
TCTCGATCATCTCATCGGTGGGTTGCTGATCCGTATATTTGCGGACTGATTTGCGGTTGAGCATAGATTCGATAATAGGGTTGGTGAGCATATTTCCTCCTAATGAGTATCTTTTTCGCGACGACACGCAACGAGGAGCCAGATGCTTGTCCCTAACAGTGTTGCTATTCCCAGCCCCATCGGTAGCCAGGGTTGTGCCGAAGTGGTCTTGCTGGCTCCTGACAAGGGTAGGCCGGTGGCATCAAGCGACTTAACCGTGACCGGCGTCAGCGTGTATTGCGCCGCGCAGTCTGTAGGCAACGTGCCGTCCCAACCGATGTCGTCAAACAAGGCCAGGGTCAAGGAGCCTGGATTATGATTGGCCTCCTGTGTGCCAAGCACCGGCGTCATCAGCGAGTTGGGATCACCGGCAGGGAACTCGTCCTCGTCCCAATGCGCGTAGCTGGAACCCTGCTCCCATGTTGTGGGCGCGTACAGTTCGACGTTAAGATTGGGGTAGTGATTGCCGGAGTCGCGTGTGACATCCCAACCTCCAAAATACACACTCTCACTCGTCAGGGCGTTTCCCAGGGATGCGGAGGGATTAGCGTAGACGTTCGTGTCAATGAGAAGGTCATCGTTTTTAGTGGTCCCATCACCGGCAAAACAGTCGTAGACAACGGGATAAGTGGTGCCCCCCGAATTGTACCCCCAACACGCAACGCCTGCCGTCCCATTGCACTCAACTCCGTTGTCGGCATTACCATCATCCACCCTCATCGACCCGATGAAGCCGAAACCGTGTGCCAATTCGTGAACGACGACGCTGACAAAATCGATTTCGTCCGGGCCTGGGTTACCGTCGGTGCCAAAGTACCAGGGAATATTGGTGTTGCTGTTAAACGTGTTTTGGGCATCGCAGCTTCCGGGGTTCACGTCGAACCCCAGGAGTTTGTCGGCCAGAGCGCGTGGAAACCACGCAGTCCATGTGTTAATCGTGAGCCCCACGTAGTTACAGGCCCCGCCATACCCCAAAGCATACCCGGTCGGGCTATAGCCCAGATCTTGCCAGTCGGCGGTAATGCTGATAGGGACTGTCGAGTCAAGCGCGGCAGCCCAGATGCTGACGGCATACAGATAAGCTGTCCGTTCATCCCCTAGCGGGAAACTTGAACTGAAGCCCACGTTAATCGTCGCTGTTGGAGCTTGAGGATTACTGCTGACATCGGGCGGCGGAATGAAGACGTTGGCTTCGTAATCGCCCAATGTGACCTTCCCCATCGGGGGGACAAAATCTGCGTTCAAGCCTGTCGCCTCTGTGATGATAGGGGCTTGTGCAACAGAAGATTCGCTCATAGCGCCAAACAAAAGCATGAGTATGAAAAGCAGGGCCAACATCCTTGACAAGCGTTTGTGTCGTAATATCTTCATCTGAACCAAATCTCCTTTCCTCATTTACTATGTGGGGATCCCAAACGTCATTTTCTCTCTAGCGTTGCCTCTACAATTCAATGATATTGAGTTCGTCCTCAAAAGTCAATCTTTTCCCGATTTTCCGTTTTTTCTCTTGCCATGGGTAATTTTGGCTGTAGAATATAAACACCTTCCTGGACCCCGGGGAGCTTCGTAAATCCTACGTGCGATGATCAACGTTGAACTGCAAGGACTTATTGTGGAGGATGGGTATGGCGGATTTCGTGCATTTGCACACACACACAGAATTTTCACTGCTGGATGGGCTGAGCAGTGTGAAGGCTTTGGCGACGTATGCGAAAGAATTAGGGATGTCCGCGCTGGCGATTACCGATCACGGCACGATGTTCGGCGTGGTCGATTTCTACAAGGCCTGCAAAGCTGCGGAGATCAAGCCGATCATCGGGGTGGAAGCCTACATCGCGCAGACTTCGCGCCACAACCGCGACCATAATGAAAAGCCGTATCATATCATCCTGTTGGCGCAAAACCAGGCAGGTTACCAGAATTTGCTCAAGCTTGTCAGCATCGCGCAACTGGAAGGCTTTTATTACAAGCCGCGCATCGATAAAGAGATTCTCGCACAACACAGCGAGGGCCTGATTGTGCTCTCGGCGTGCGCGCAGGGTGAGATCCCGCAATTGCTCGTCCAGGGCCAGATCGATAAGGCTCGCGAGGCTGTCCGCTGGTACCAGACCCATTTCCCCGACCGTTATTATTTCGAGCTGCAGAGCCACGAGATTCCCGAATTTGATCCTGTCTACCGCCAATTGGTCGACCTGGCCCACGAGATGGATGTCCCGCTGGTCGCCACCAACGACATCCATTACGCCAAACCCGATCAGGCCGACGCGCACGATGTCCTGCTCTGCATCGGCACCGGCAAGACGGTCAACGAGTCCAATCGCATGCGGATGACCGACCCTTCGTATTATATGCGCTCGCCGGAGGAGATGGCGCGGCTCTATGCCCATCTGCCCGAAGCGTTGGAGAATACCGTCAAAATCGCCGAGCAGTGCAATGTTGAAATCAAGTTCGCGCCGCCGTATCACCTGCCCAAATTCCCGGTGCCGGAAGGGAAAGGCAACTCCGAGAAGTTCTTGCGCGATCTTTGTTACGCCGGTCTCGTCTGGCGTTACGGCGCGGCGCGCGCGCAGGAGCCGGAGGTGGTCGAACGCCTGGAATACGAACTGGGCATCATCCACACCATGGGCTTCGACGATTATTTCCTCATCGTGTGGGACCTGTGCGAGGCGGCGAAAGACCGCGACATCTGGTGGAACGTGCGTGGTTCCGGTGCAGGTAGCGTCGTCGCGTACACCCTGGGCATCACCAGCGTCGATCCCTTCAAGAACCGTCTGCTGTTCGAGCGCTTCCTCAATCCTGACCGCATCTCCATGCCCGATATTGACCTGGACTATCCCGACGACCGCCGCGAAGAGCTGATCGCCTACACCGCCGAACGCTACGGCGCGGATCGCGTCGCCGCCATCATTACCTTTGGGACACTCGGTGCCCGTGCTGCCATCCGCGACGTGGGCCGTGCGCTGGATATCCCCCTGGGTGAGGTGGATCGCGCGGCACGCCTGGTTCCCAACGTGCCCGGCAAGCCGGTCTCCATCGCGCAGGCGCTTGAGGCAGTCTCCGATCTCAAGGAGATGTACGACACCACCCCCTATATCAAAAAGCTGTTGGATACGGCGATGGAAGTCGAAGGTGTCACGCGACACGCCAGCACCCATGCGGCTGGTGTCCTTATCTCCGACCGCCCGCTGGTGGAATACATGCCACTGCACCGCCCCACAAAAGGTGATGGGGAAGGTCCTATCGGCAAGGTCTCTCAATGGCCAATGGAAATCGTCGATATGCTGGGGATGCTCAAGGTCGATTTCCTGGGGCTGCGGACGATCACCCACGTGCGCAAGACCTGTGAGTGGATCGAGAAAGAGCATGGCCGTGTGTTGACCATGAACACTATCCCCTACGAGCGTATCCCAGACGATCCCGAACAGGATGCCGATGTGATGAAGCTGTACGAACTGCTTACCAGCGGCGAGACGACCGGCGTGTTCCAGGTGGAAGGTTCGGGGATGCGTCGGATTCTACGCGATATGCGTCCGGACCAGTTCCAACACATCATCGCTGTGCTCGCCCTCTACCGGCCCGGCCCGATGGAAAATATCCCGTCGTACATCCGCCGTATGCACGGTGAGGAGGAAGTGCAATTTCATCACCCAGTTATCGCGAATATCCTGGATGACACCTACGGGATCATCGTCTATCAGGAACAAATTATGCAGATCGCGGTCGCAATGGCGGGGTACAAACCCGGTGAGGCTGATGGCATCCGCAAGGCAGTCGCGAAAAAGATCAAGTACATGATGGAGAAGCACAAGAAGATGTTCCTCGCGGGGGCGCTCAAGAAGGGCATCCCTGAGGAAGTCTCCGAAAAGGTCTGGGCCGACATTGAGTTCTTCGCGCGGTATGGCTTCAACCGCGCGCACGCCACCGACTATGCCGTCATCACCGCGCAGACGGCCTACCTCAAGGCGCATTATCTGCTGGAATTTATGACCGCCCTGATGACGACGGAGCGTCACAACATCGAAAAGCTTGGCTTCCTCATCGCTGAAGCACGCCGCGCCGGCTTGGACGTGCTGCGTCCGTGCATCAACCGCTCCGAGGTGGAATTTGCCATCGAGCATGCTCCCGATGGAGATCCAGAAGGGCGCGCCATTCGCATCGGCCTGGGAGCGATCAAGAACGTGGGTGACGATATGATGCGCCTCGTCGTGGAGGCGCGGCATGAAGGCGGCCCCTTCGAGTCATTGGATGATTTCACCGACCGTGTGGATTTGCGCAAGCTCAACCGCAAGGCGCTCGAATGTTTGATTCAGGCCGGGGCGTTGGATGACTTCGGGGAACGACCTGCGCTACTCACGCTCATTGACGCGCTCATCGGCGCAAGCGCGCAGGTACACAGCGCTCGCGACGTGGGCCAGTTCTCGCTTTTCGACGCGATGCCCGGCGTAATGCAATCCATCATCAAGCCGCCGACCTTCGTCCCGCCGATCCCGGAACGGCGGCTCCTGGAGTGGGAGAAGGAATTGCTTGGGACGTATCTTTCCCGCCATCCACTGGCGCAGCAGGAAAAAGAATTGTTGCAGCAGGATCTGGTCAATACCACAGTGGATCGCTTGGCGACGGAGCCTCTGGGCCAGCAGTTAGCCTTAGTGGGGATGATCCAGCGCGTGCGCCGGGTGACGACGAAGAAGGGCGATACGATGGCGTTCGTCACG